>JANORP010000001.1:0-7549 GCA_031415375.1 Bacteroidota bacterium
AACAACGACGTTGGTCCATATCGTTCAATATCAATTCATTTTATCCTTTTGTAATCCAGAACTGAGGTTAAGTAGGATCGTGCAAACAGATCATCATGGCATCGCGTTGGCTATTCGCCAGGTGCACGCCCACCCGTGAAGGGTTGCAAAGCCACCCGCAGCGCCTGCATGTGCATGTGTCCCGAAGTTTCGAGGGCGTCGATGGCTTGGTTTACCGTAACATAAAGGGCAGATTCCCCACCCAAAAAGATGCTGTAGCCACTCAGGTGCTCGACCATATTGGAATGGGCATAGAAGATGAGCTTCACCGCATCGGGCAATTCCCAATCACCGTCTTGCAGCGCCACAATAGGCTCAATGAATTCATGCTTGATCGCCGCGCATTCTGCCAGCCGATCAGCTGTGGACATGTGATCGGGATTGTGCAGCACGCATTGCGCGAGCGCCAAGGCACGCGCGGGCAAGGTTTCGCTGATCACATGGTGCATGCCGACCACGCCGTCGCAATAGGACCGCGCCGCTGGATCGACCGCAAATTCCGTCCAGATCGGCAAGCCTAGCTGCACAAAATGTACAGCCATTGCCAATTGCCGCTCTGTGGGCAAGCCTTGCATCAATTCTTGGAGGGTATAGCCCATGGATTCTTGCGTTGATATGGTTCAAACAAAATTGCCAATCATTTTCCTTGGGAAAATGATTGGCAATGCGACTCTCAAATCCCAAGTCTAGCGCAAATCTTTCAGAATAGCGCAAGCCTCGTTGATATAAACGTCTTTGGAAAGGCCCTCGACCCACTGCTTGTTCATCTTCACGCGCACGGTGTCGCTGTTGATGGTAGCCAAGTCGCCTTCGAGGTTGATCACAGAGGTGCCCTTGATGGGGGCAAATGCATTTTTGTAGGCCTCAGACTCTTCCTTGAGTTCCTTCTGCTCGGCGCGGTAGTCGTCGATGTTGAGGGATGCAAATTTCTCATCGCGCTGCGATTTCATGCGCTGGGCATTGGCTTCCAGCACCTTGAATGCTGGATCTTTGACCATGCGCTCGCGTGAATTTTTGCGCACCTTGTTGTAGGCATTTTGATCGAGCTTCCAGACATTGTATTTGCAGGCAGGAATCTCATCCCACTGCATCGGATTGTCTTGCTCGCGCTCGCCACGATCTACATAGGCATAGGCATCGGGGATGATCACATCGGGGGTCACGCCTTTGAGTTGGGTCGCGCCACCGTTGATGCGGTAAAATTTCTGGGTGGTGAGTTTGATCGAGCCGAGAGGCTTGAACTCGTTTTCGCCACGGATGTAATTGTCCAAGTCAAAGAACCGCTGCACAGTGCCTTTGCCAAAGGTGGGCGTGCCCACGATGATGCCACGCTTGTAGTCTTGAATGGCTGCTGCCATGATCTCTGAGGCCGAGGCGCTGCTGCTATTGACGAGGATCGCCAAGGGCCCATCATAGACGACTGCTTTGTCGGCATCTTCCAGCACTTGTGGTTCGCCATGGCGACCACGTACCTGCACGATCGGCCCTTGGTCGATAAATAAGCCCGCCATATCGACGACGTCCATCAAAGAACCGCCGCCATTGTTGCGCAAGTCGAGCACGATACCGTCCACGCCTTGTGCTTTGAGTTTTTCCAACTCGACACGCACATCGGTGGCACAGCTGCGACCGTTTTTACCCTGGAAATCAGCGTAAAACTTGGGCAATTTGATGTAACCGATGCCTTTGCTGCTGTAGCTGTTTTTGACGATGGCCGAGCGGGCAAAGGTTTCTTCGAGCACGACGACATCACGCACGATCGGGATGATCTTGGTGCTGCCATCTGATTTCTTGACGGTGAGGCGCACCTCAGTGCCTTTGGGACCGCGAATGAGTTTGACGGCATCGTCGAGTCTCATATCGACGATATCGACGGCCTCATCTTTTCCTTGGGCGACCTTCAAAATCACGTCGTCTTCTTGCAATTCGCCTTGGCGATAGGAGGCGCTGCCGGGTACGATGGCCGAGACCTGAATATAGCCGTCCTTTTCTTGCAAGGTTGCGCCGATGCCCTCAAGTTGACCCGACATCTGGATATCGAAGTTCTCTTTGTCATCTGGTGGAAAGTAACCCGTGTGTGGATCATAGACGGCGGTGATCGCATTGAGGAATGCGGTGCGGCGGTCGCCTTGATCCACCTTGTCCATGCGCTTGCTCCAATCGTCATAGGTTTTCATGACCTTGGCGCGGGCATCTTGCTCCTGCTCGGCAAAGGTCTTGGTGGTCGAGCCCGCAGGGTTGCTTTCCGATTTCTCTTGCAGGTCGAGCTCGGCCTGCAAGCGGCTTAGTACTTGATACTTCAAGGATTGCCTCCAACGCTCTTTGAGTTCCTTTTCGTCCTTGGCCCAAGGCAACTCCTCGGCGTCGAGGGCGATTTTGTCTTGGATCTTGAAATCAAATGGTTGGGTCAAGATTTCCTTATACATGTCTTTGACCATGGCGAAGCGACGCACGTAAATCTCGTCGCTTTTGTCAAAAAAATCGTAGCGCCCTTCCCGCACTTGGTCATCGATCGTGGTCTCAAAGGTTTTGAGTCCATCGACGTCGGCCTGTGTGAAGTAGCGCTTGCTGTAATCCAAGCGCTCAAGGTACAGCTTGAAGACTTGTTGCGAAAAGGCGTCATCGATCACATTGGGAGAATAATGGCTGGAGTTGATGCCTTGGACGATCAATTTCATGATCATTTCATCCTTGGCCTCCTGAGGACTCAATGAACGGAAGGCCACGAGGCCAAAAACGCTCAAGAGCACTGCAAAAATGGCTATTTTGGAACTACGCATATCTGGCAAGACGCCCACATTTTAGGGCATGTATTGATTCAACGTAAAAGTTAGCTCTTTGTTGCTGTTTTCCCAAACGAAAAAACCCCAGCATCCTCCAAAAAGGCAATTGCGCAGTTTGAATGACGGGTCAGAGATTGCGAATTTGTATCCACAATCCTGAGGCTACTTCTCGATCTTTTGAAACGATGTGACGATGCCTTTGATCAGCGCCGAACTGAAGCCTTGGTGCTCCATCTCGTTGAGACCCACGATGGTACAGCCTTTGGGAGTTGTCACGCGGTCGATCTCCTCCTCTGGGTGGCGGCCACCTTGCAACAGCAATTCGGCGGCACCTTTGACGGTCTGGGTCGCGATGAGGTTGGCGGTCTGGGAGTCAAAGCCGATTTGGATGCCGCCCTGCACCATGGCGCGGATGAAACGCATCACATAGGCGATGCCGCAAGCTCCCAGTACGGTGGCAGCCTCCATCAAACCTTCCTCGATCAATGCTGTCCTGCCGAGCAATTCGAAGAGCTCAGTCACCAATTCCAAGCCTTCGCTTTTGCCCTTTGCGTGGCTCAGGCAGGTGATACTTTGGGAAATCTCCGTTGCGGTATTGGGCATGCCGCGAAACAGCATGACCTCTGGCCCAGCGTAGGTGGCCATCTGCTTGATCTCTACGCTTGACATCACCGAGATCAAGATCTTGCGGCCTTGCAAAGCAGGTGCAATCTCGGCCAATACTTCGTCGGCCTTGTAGGGCTTCACAGCCAAGACGATCAAGTCGGCGGCACCTGCGGCGGCAAGGTTGTCGCTGCTCACATGGATGCCCGCTGCGCGCAAGTCTGCTAGCGCATCCACATGGCGTCGTGTGCATGTGATCTGTGCGGGTGCAACCCTGCCGCTTTTGACCCAACCAAGTGCGATCGACTGTCCGAGGTTGCCAGCCCCAATGATGGCGATGTTGAGATGTGCGATATCCATGGGATGCGTTTTTGAAGACATGTAGCAAATGAAACAATGCGCGAAGTTAACGCATGCTGCAATCCATCCACACAGACATTGAATCAACTACAAAAAAAGCATCCCTTCCAATCCTGGCCTTACTGCCCTTGCTTGGTTTCCAAGACACTGTTTTTCATGTCCACGCCCTCGAGTTCGCCAATGATCTTGAACTCCGTGCGTCGGTTGTCGTCATGCAAAGGCTCTGAGCACGGCACGCCATCGTCGCAATGGTTGCTGAGTTCGCTCTCGCCATATCCCTTCGCTTTGATACGAATCGGGTCAATGCCAAGGTCGAGGAGGAAAATGCGCGCACTCACGGCACGCTTTTGGGCGAGCGCCTCGTTGTAGGCATCGCTGCCACGACAGTCGGTATGCGAGCCCAACTCCACGATCAGCGTCGGGTTCTTCTTCATCAAATTCGCGAGGTAGATCAAGTCATTGTAGGCGTCTGCGCGAATGGTCCACTTGTCAAAGTCATAGTGGATATTTTTCAGGCGGATGGGCTTGTTGAAGGGTATTTTTTCCATCCTGAGGGGAATGATCGTGTCGCCATCGAAGCCGTTGAGCGTCGTAGAGACGCGGGCAGTATAGGTCATGTAGCCCTTTTTGCGCACATTGATCTCATAATAAGTGCTCGGCTCTAGCTTAATGTGGAAGCGGCCATTGCGGTCGGCTACGCGGATGGCACTTTCCTTGCGGCGCAGGTCGAGAAATTCGACCTCCGACCCGGGCAAACGCTCTTTGGTGCTATCGTCGATCACGAGGCCCGTGATCGAGGGTGGTGGCGTCCAGAGATTGATTTCTTTGGTGAATACCATTTGCCCCGAGAGGGCATCGGTGCTTGTACTAGTCGTGGTTACGCCAAATTCAGGCGTCTCGATCGTGATCTCAAAAGCATGCGCAAAGTATGTTTTGAAGCTGTAGGCACCCGAGGAATCGGTCACGTATTCCTGCTCGGAATTGTCGGTGAGGTCACGCACACGCACCTTGGCACCCTCGATCGGCAGCTCGGCGATACTGTCGAGCACATAGATCTCCAACATCGGGCGTCGCAAAGTGAATTGATAGATATCATCATTGCCCTGCCCACCCTCACGGTCAGAGGACAAGAAGCCGTCTTCATCGTTTTGCAAGAGGTAAAAGGCGAAGTCATCCCAGGCAGAGTTGATGGGGTATCCCATATTGACCACCTGCTGATCGCCCTTGGGTTTCACGTAAAAGATGTCTAGGTGCCCGAGGCCAGGATGCCCATCACTCGAGAAATAAAGGGTGCCATCTTTGTGGATATAGGGAAACATCTCGTCGCCCGGAGTATTGATCAACTTCATGTTTACAGGTGGCGACCATCCTTGGCCCTGTTTCGTGCAAGAATAGATGTCCTTGCCACCCTCCCCACCCGGCATATCCGAGGCAAAGTAGAGCGTCTGCCCATCGCCGCTGATGCTCGGGTGCGTAGTGCTGTAGTCGTCTGAACTAAGCGCCATCTCCTCGATAGCAGTCGTTTCCAAGCCATTGATCTGACCCTTGTAGAGTTTGAGCTTGATGATGCCCTCGTCGCTCCTCCCCTTTTGCTTGTCAATGAAATTGTTGCGCGTGAAATAAAACTCCGTCGCCCCGTCGGCCATCGTGAAATTGCTTTCATGGTAGCGCGTATTGGCGTCACCTTTGAGGAGTTCCGGCTTATTCCATTCGCTGGAGTCCTCCTTGAGGGAAGTGTAATAGAAATTCAAGAAGGGAGAATCCAACCAGTTGAACTCTTGCACCACCAAGGGACCGGCTACACGCGCAGCGGCAAATATGACGCCGCCTTGATAGGGGAAAATGCCAAACTCAGCCTCAGGCGTATTGAAAGGCATCGGCTTGATTTCCACGCGTATAGAATCCTTGAGGAGATCGCCGTAACGGTCTATGGCATGCACAAAATTTTGGCCACGGGGGTCACTTGCAGACAAGCGATCATAGGCTACAAACATCTCCTTGGCCGTTTCAAGATTGCCTTGTTGCATGAGCGCATGGCCAAAATAAAAGTAGGAAATCGGCGGCGCATTGGGAATCAAAATCACCTTGTCATACCACTCGGCAGCCTTGTCATAATTATGGGTAAGGCGGTAACACTCTGCCAGTTTCATTGTGGCATCGTTGTCGATGTGCTTCTTGAGGTGCTGGGAATAATATGGGATCGCCAACTCGTAGGAGAGCTTTCGATACAATTCATCACCCTTGCGTTTCAGGCGTCCTTGGGCGTGTATCGTCCCCATCGCCATCACGGTCATCAACAAGACAAGGATATACTTCTTCATGAATCTTTGCTGGAAGGGAAGCCTATTCATCAAAACACACGTGGACTCACCACAGATTCGTTGCCAAATGAGAAATCATAGCTGATCATCAGCTCATGCGAGCCCGTGGTAAATCCCCTCAAATAGGTAAAGGGATAGTCGTAGGCATAACCCATGCGCAACTGCCGGGTAAATTGGTACTCCAAAATGCCAACGATACCGTCGCCTGTGCGGTAGCTCGCTCCGATGCCAAACTTGCCGCCAAAGTAAAAATTAAGATTCATGTCCAGCTCCAAAGGGGCACCATAGACCTGCTTGAGTAGCACGGATGGCTTGATCTTAAAATCTGGATCGACATCGATTACATAGCCTGCCATCAAAAAATAGTGGCGCTTGAGGGCCGCAATATCACTTTTCTTGGAATTGAGGCTAATGCCGGGACGATTGTTGTCCAAAGAGTTGACGAGCAAATGGGGAATCGACAGGCCCGCATAGAGCTTGTCGCCGTAAAAAAAAGCCCCAAAACCCGCATTGGGTATCATGAGATTGCGGCCATAAAACACGGGAACCTGGTCATTGGGATCGATGAGGTGGGCCTTGTTCCAATTGATACGCCAATTGTACAAAGTGCCTTGCAATCCCAATTGCAAATTGTACTTGCCCATGGGGATGCGATAGGCATAGGATCCTGAAACCCAACTCTGCCCAAGGTAGGAGATCTTATCGTTGACAAAGCTCAGCCCAAAGCCATTCCGGCGTTTGCGGTCGGGCGTATGAATGCTGAACCCCTCAGTGACAGGTGCCGATGGAATGCCGAGCCATTGCCGCCGCACCAGGGCGGTGACACTGAGCGCATCGCGGCTACCCGAATAGGCTGGATTGACCGTGAGCGGATTAAAATAATATTGGCTGAACATAGGATCTTGCTGCGCCCATGCGCTGAGCGTACCAAGTGCGAAGAGCAGGAAAAAAGCTAGTTTTTTCATGTGATCCATCTTACGATTGCCGTTGCGTGTGTCCATGATAATCAACGGAAGATGACGACGTCACCAGCAACGTCTTCTTGGCCTATCTGACCCGGTGTGAAAAAGTAGAAATAGGCCCCATCGGGCAGCGGGTCACCTGACTTATAGTTGTTGCCAGTCCAGGTGTTGTCATACTTGTCTTTTTCATAGACGAGGTTGCCCCAGCGGTTGTAGATCGCCAAATGGTTGTTGGGGAATTGCTCCAAACCAAGGATCTGGAAAACATCATTTCTCCCGTCACCATTGGGTGTGAACGTATTGGGGATTTCCAACTCTTGCTGAAAGACAGAGTAAGAGCATTGCTCGACGGTATCGGCACACAACAGAGCATCCCTCGCGATCAAGGTCACACAGTAGTCGCCTACGGAAGTATAGGTATGACTAGGGTCAGTATCGGTACTAGTGCTGCGGTCGCCAAATTCCCAGACATAGCTCGTAG
>JANORP010000002.1:0-8114 GCA_031415375.1 Bacteroidota bacterium
CGCGTCTCTACATCGCGATACCAAATCCATGGGAATGGTCGTGGCCTTCTTCACCATGGCTGTGCCCATGGCCTTCTTCACCGTGGCTATGCCCATGTCCTTCTTCACCATGCTCATGTGCTTCTTCGGCATCGCCCGCAGCGCCTTGGGCGACATTTAGTACAAAGTCTGCAATCAGCACCTTGCCGTCTGCTTGAAATTGGAACCAACAGCGGTAGATGCCAGGCTTCGCAAATGTTGCATGCAAGTCAAACTGATTGCCTTCGATTTCTGGATGCACATGTAGGTAATCCTTGTCTTGAAGTCCGATCACGACCACGTGGGCCTTGGCGGCGAGGTAGTCTTCCAAAGCGTTGGGGTCGACGGGTTTGCCACCCTTGGTCACGTCGGCTGCAATATGCAGCATGGTGCCACTGACGAATTTGCCGTCTGGCGTGGACAACTTCACTTCATAATTAGGCCCTGCTTTGGAGCTCAGTTTTGCCTTGTCATACACTTTGGCTGTGGCAGGCTTGGCCGTTGTAGGTCTGCCAGTCGCGTTGAGGGTGAATTTTTCAAGCTGTTGCTGTCCACCAGAGGGCATGTAGTCGGCATAAAGGAAATATTCGCCAGCAGCAGGCAACGTCTGGCTGAGATCATAGCTTCCACTTGCTTGATATTCTGGATGTTCGTGCGCGAACCACGATAAATCGCTGCTCACCATGATCAAATGGATTTTTTTCTCGTGGTGGAGGTCCAACGCAACGGCTTGTCCTTCCTTGCCCATAATAGTCGGCGTCAGGGCAAGTGTGAAGGGTTTTCCAGCTTCAATTGTGGTGGGAGTTGTGGCGTGCTTCATGGAATAGGCTTCCGCTTTCTCGCCGTCTGTATGTACCATGTCCATGCCGCATTCGGGGCATTTACCGGGGCCAGTGCTATGCTGATTGGGGTGCATGGGGCAGGTATAATCGTGGGCCATGCCTGCATGGGCTGCGCTGGAATCGACTTTCGTGCTGTCTTGGTCGCTGCCATTGTTACTTTTGCCGCCATTGCAACCTATGAGGGCAACGAGGCAGATTCCGGTGAGGAGAATGAGAACCTTTTTCATATTGTTTTGAAGATAAAAAGTAGAACCTAATATTCTGTTGAACAGCATTATTGGTTCAGGTACATCATTTTGAGTTGATAAGCACCACTGACCACAACCTTTTCACCCGATGCGATGCCAGTGACTACGGCGGTGGATGCATTTCCAGCCTCTCCAATCGTCAAGTAGCGAATCATCAACTGCTCGGCAGACGACTTGGTAAAGACTGCGGGTTTGCCGTTCAGCTCCACCAATGCCGCATTGGGTACGGCAAGGCTGCTTTTTCCATCTTCCTGCATCACGTGGAGGGTTACAAATTCCCCAAGGCGAAAGATGCCATCTGCATTGTCGATCTCAAAGAGTGCTTTTTGCGATTGATTGCTTGCGTCGATGCGCTGCCCCATGGTCACGAGTTTTACAGGGATGGATTTTGGGGAATCACTCTTTGTTGCCACCATAAACCCGCTGCCAGTCTTGACCGCATCAAAATTGGCTTGATAGACTTGTGCTTCGACATACACTTTGGCCAGATTGGTGATTTGAAAAATGTCTTGCCCTGCATTGACCGTGGAACCAATAGAGAAATTAAACTGCTCGACTTTGCCGTCTATTGGTGCGTAGAGCGATGTGAATCTACTACCCCCTGATTTGTTGAGCAGTTTCAGGAATGCTTCCAGATTGCTCGAAGCTGTGTCATGCCGCCGCTTGGCCTCTTCGATGTCCTTGGCTGCGACAATGTCCTTGAGGGAATTCAGCCTGTCAAGGTTCTTTTTGGCAGCTTCCATTTCGGCCTCCAAACCATTGCGCTGTGTAATCCAGTTGACTTGGGTATTCGCATCGACCGTTTGCTCGACCATCGCAAGCAACTGACCTTTGCGCACATCTTGTCCTACGCTCACATTGAGGCTCTTCAATATCCCCGACTGTGGCGACTGCACCACAGCCGCGCCAGAGGCGGTGGGCACGATGGTGCCGACGAGTTGCAAGGAGCTGTTCAATGTACTTTGATTCAATTTGGCCGTCTCGATTTCAAAGAGGAATTGGGTTTCCTTGAGCGCCACAAATTCATTGCTATGGGAAGTCGCTTCGTGCTTTTCTGGGGTTTTCCCATGATCTTCGCCGCCATGCGCCATGGTATCGCTGGTAAATGGCTTGCCGCTGAATAGGAGCAACAACAAGGCGATTGTGGCGATCCGCGCCACTTTGGGTTTGCGCCTGATGAACATCCCAGCTATCAAACCTAATATCATTGCCAACACAATTGCCAAAATACTTTTCAATTGCAGCCACGAGGTCGTTGTTTCCTCGATTGCTACATTGTGTTTCAGCTCTCCAAAAGCAATTTCTGAGACTTGGATCAAATCTGCCCCTAATGCACCATCAATTGAAATCTGAATCTTGGCGGGCTTGCTGCCGTTGCTAAATTGGGTGTGGATGGCATAAATCCCACTATCGGTCACGGTCACCAAAAAAGTTTGCGCTGCATCATCGGGATTGCTGAGTTTAAGTTGCGCTCCTGAGATGGGCAGATTCGTGAGGGCATTGGCCAAAAACAAGGTCAATTCAGCCGCCTTGCCTTGTTCCAATGAGGCATATTTGATCAGCGCCTCATATTTGTCTGAAACCGCCTCGGCGGAATAATAACCCACTGGTAGCACCGCAGATGCAGTTTTCTTTTCGCCGTGATCTTCGCCACCATGCGCATAAGCAACCCCGCACGAAAAAGCGATCCATGCCGTGAGCATTAAAGTGTGCATCCAAAATTTTAGAGTGTTCCGCATAGATATTGGATATAGATGCTGTTCAATTGATAATTCTTCCAGGTTTCCCAATAGGTCAATTCCATGTTCGAGACATCGTTGAGTGTGCGCAAATATTCTGCATAGGTGCGCAGTCCAGCCAGAAACATGCGGTTGGCCGCGCTCTTGAGTTCTTCGGCATTTGGCAAGACTTTCGCTTCGTAGGCACGCAGACCCTCGGCAAGGGCTTGGTTTTGCGCGAGGGCTTGCTCCAAATCTGCATTCAATTGCAACTCCTTGCCCTCCATCAGATGTTCGCTCACTCCAATCGCCTTCTTGGCTGCTGCAATCCTACCCCGGTATTGCCAAAACCAGATTGGGATACCTACCCCGCCATAGATTCGATTTCCCAAAGATGTTTCGCGTACGCCGTTGTTGATGTAGCCAACTGTTAGGCTGGGCAGGGCGCGATTACGTTCCAAGCGCCATGCTTGGGAACTTACTTCAGTGCTCTGGCGCAGATAACCCAGCGCAGGATTGCTTCCCACGGAAAGGTTTGAAGCCTCAGTCAATGGACGATTGCCCTGAGCGGCAACCAGCGTCGGTCTGAAATCGTCTTTGATTCCAGTGAGCATTTGGATTTTGTGGAGTATTCCTAGGTACTCACCCTTCGCGTGGATCAATGCCGCATTACGCTGTGCTGCTTCTGCCTTGGCGTAGGAAGACTGCAAGAAATCCACCTCTCCCGCCTGGAATTGCCGCTGTGCTTGGTCGGCAAGCAAAGAAAACAGGCTGTCTTGTGACTGATGCGATTCCCAGAGGCGAAAACGGTACTGAAGCTCTGTGTAATAGACATGAAGGATGTACTTTTGGTCTTGAATCTCCACGGCTTGCGATTTCTCCGCAAGCGCCACGTTGTCTTTTTGGAGCTTCTTTTGGGCGGCATACACGGTCGGGAAATCTAGGTTTTGCTGCACGCCCAGGGAGAAAAAAAGGCCATTGGTGTTTTGAAGCAGCACCTGGGGATTGGGGAGATTCACAGCCGACGCCACGAAGTCTTGTTGCCGCCCGACTTCCAAGGCAGCCGCCTGGAGGGCTGGGCTATGGCTGAGACCACTGTCAGCGATGACTGACAATGACAGCGTTGGCCATTCGAGTTGCTTGGGAGGTAGATTCCCCTGCCCGGCAACGGCCAGCCACCTAAAAGCTAGGCTCACTGCGATCACATATTTTACAATTCTTACCATTTTCGTTGCAAATGTAGGTTGGCCCATCGCAGGCCGGGAGAAACGGTCATAATTATATAAATGCGTTGCATATAGGCCATATTCCCTGCTTTCTACCCATCGATTTCATCGGCTTGATAGCCCACGGTTGCCAGCCTAGCCTTGATTTCATTTGGGGAAACTGCTACGTTGGACAGGGCCAAGGTGCGTAGCGGACTACCCAAGTCCACGCTCCAATTTCCTGCACCGACTGCTTGGTCGAGGATGGGTGTAACGGTTGCAATGCAGCCATCGCACTTGATATTGGTCTTGAATTTCATATTGATCAAAAGCATCAGAGATGATAGGAAAAGGCCATCCAATTGGTCGGGAAGGCCACATTTTGCAGGTGCTATCCTTGCCGCCATTCCAATTTGTGAAAACGCATTGGGCTTAAAATTGAACGGCAAAGGCGCAATGGACGCTGGTTTTCTTCTTCTCTGCGTCCTTTGCGCCTTTGCGGTTCCTCTCTTTACGGAGCGACCATGCAAAATTTGCAGTGACGTGGAGTATGAATCTGGTGATGCATCCATGAGGCAAAGATGGGTTGCTTGCATCGAATGTTTGTTGCACAATTTTCGATTTATTATACAAGATTCGCACAGGAGGGCTTTTACTCCAACGGGGCCGGTGGTTTTCTTGAATTGGTTGTTCAGATGCGCCACACTACTGTATCCCAGCCGATCAGCGATTTCGCTCCAGCTCATTTCGTCCTACACGATCCATTCTTTTGCCTTTTCAAACTACTGTAGAATGATAAAATGCTCGATGGTCACACCTTCCACGGAAGAAAACAGGGTACTTAGGTATTTGTATTGGTGATCTAAAGCGTTGCGATAGCCCGTCTTTCAATCCAAAATTCTTATCTTGAGAATCCAATGGTTCAATTAATTGAAAAAGCAATGAGAAAATTTCGACTCCCAATGGTCAGTGCGCTGGCAATGGTCCTATTTTCATCGATCAGTTTGTATTCCCAAGGCAGCATCACATGGTCTGCTCCGATGGATATCGCCCAAAACAGCTTCGACAACCTTCATCCTCGCGTGGTCGTGGATGGGGCTGGGAATCCCTTGGTGATCTGGGGACGCAGTTCCGATGAATCTGTTTTCATCGCCCGATGGAATGGGAGTTCCTTCACCATGCCCATGAAAGTGAATCCTAGTGGTTACACCGTTGCCACCCAATCTTGGATGGGGCCAGACGTTGCCGCTCAAGGGGACACCGTATTTGTCGTGGTGAAACAGACGCCAGAATCCTCTGATACCAACCATGTGTTCATTCTGCGCTCCATGGATGGCGGCGCGACCTTTGGAAATCCAGTGCAAGTGGATGCTATTGCTGACAGCATCTCTCGCTTCCCAACCTTGGATGTGGATGCGCAGGGCAATCCTTTGGTTGCCTTCATGAAGTTCGATCCTGGCTTTGGCAATGCGAGATGGGTTGTAGCCAAATCCACAGATGGTGGCGCAACTTTTAATCCCGATTACCTCGCAAGCGGATGGTCGGGAGGTACTGTTTGCGATTGTTGCCCTGGCTCCATCGTAGCCGATGGCAACAATGTCTGTGTATCTTACCGCGACAATTTGAACAATATTAGGGATACGTGGACTGGCATTTCTACCAATGGCGGCAGCAGCTTCACGCAAGGAATGCCCATCGACCAAGGGAATTGGATGCTGACGAATTGCCCTTCGTCGGGGCCAGATGGGGTCATTTTGGGTGACACGCTGCATTCGGTTTTCATGAGCCAAGCGAGCGGCAGCGCCTTGGTGTACCTGAATAAGTCTTCCATTTCAGCAGCTCAGGGTTCGGCTGGAACACCCATCATCGGGATGCAGAGCGGCATCACCTCTCAGAACTTTCCTCGCATTGCAAGCGATGGCCCCGCAGTTGCAGTCGTGTGGCGGCAAAACTTCAATATGAATGCACAGATACCCATCCTTTTCACCAACAACATCCAAGATGGCTTTCCCATGGATTACGACTCTGTGGTTGCCGGAAGCGGTATGTCGGCAGTGGTGAATGTCGATGTCGCGGTCGCAAATGGCAACATCCATGTGGTCTGGCAAGATGATGCTTCGGGTAATGTCAAGTACCGCCAAGGCAGCTTTACACCTTTTGTTGGAAGGGTAGCCCCCTTGCTGGATGCCTTTGGATTGTTCCCCAATCCGACGCAAGGCGTTGTTCAATTGTCCATTCCGTTTTCTTCGTATCAGCCCAACCTCAAAGTCATTGTGAGCGATCTTTCTGGCAGGGTCCTTTTCCGCTCCGAAATGAAGGACTATGTTGAGAACTTGGTGCTGGAAACAAATGGATGGGGCGCAGGTATCTACTCAGTGCAGTTGCAATCCGCTGATCGAGTCTCATCCAGGAAATTGGTTGTATTCCCGAGATAAGGGGCAACTTTGGTTCAAACCCCCACCGACACCCCCCCCGCTTCACATCCTCCACCAAAGCCATCGTAAGGCTAAAATCCCCCCACAATGGGATTCAAACCTTGTCTAGAAGTGCGCCACTTCAAGGATGGCTACCCACTGGTTGCCGTCCATTTTTCTGCTTACCCCATACTGCAAAGCCGCGAAGCGCAGCTTCGCAAAGGAGCGGCGATCCCAAATCCCTCAATTCCCGCTCCCGAATTCTCAGCTTAACCACCAATCAATCAAGAATATCCAAGCCAGACTCATTCGTTCAGCATCCTATAGGAACGGTGCGCTACCTTCATGGCATGGAAAGGACAGAATAGTATGGGGCAGCGCAGAAAAAATGGAGGATGGCTAGGAGAGCTGCATTGGTCGGATGTGGTGATCTTGGTGGTGGTCATAGCCATCATGCTGCTCTTACTGTTGTAGGGGTGTGTATGGATGATTGCCAAAACGAGTGCTGCAGGTTTTGAATTATGAAATCGAATTTGGGATATCTTGACTATCTTCATCGCTTGTGAAACGGCGATACCAACATCTGGAACCACGTGCTTGGCGGCTTGCGCTGTTGTGCCTATTTGTGATCGTGAGTGTGGCAGCGGCGCCATCGCCACGCAAGTTCTATTTCAACCAAATCGGCGTCGATCAGGGCCTTCCCGATGGCATCGTCAACGATCTGCTGCGTGACCGACACGGCATGCTGTGGATCGCGACCAGCAATGGGCTCTCTTGTTTTGATGGGATACATTTCAAAACTTGGAAGGTCGATCTTGCCAACCATCAAGCGCTGCAAAATCCAGTCTTGCAGGGGCTGTGTGAGGATGTCGCGGGGAATATATGGTGTACGACCGAGGTGGGCGTAAGCAGGTTTGACCGGCACCGATTTCAGAATTACAGCTTGATCGACGCTGAGACAGGTGAAAGGTCGGTCTTGTACAACTGGGCGGTCATGTGTACCCACAAGGGTGAAATCGTGGCATCAGGCACAGGAGGCCTTTTTTTCTTTGATGCCCAGCGAGACAGCTTTGTACAGGCCATCCCCAAGGGACCTGATGGGAAACGGCTCTTCAGGGGCATCCATAAAAACAGCATGGCCCTCGATACGCTGCGCAACGGTATCTGGATGGGCACCGACAAGGGCATCGCCTACTTTGACCTGGCAACCAGGCAATACACCAACTACAAGCACAATCCCCTTGGGTGGAAAGCATTTGCAGACCATCGCATTCACCCCGTGGTCATGGATAGGCACGGGCATATCGTTTACCACGACGTCGATCTCGATGCCATCGTCACGTGGAGTCCTGAGCACAATGATAGCAGCCACATCTCGACGGTTGGCTGGGCAAGCCGCAAGCAGTGGTTTGCAAGTCTCTATTTCGATGCGCGCGACAATATGTGGATGAGTACATGGATGCCACACGCCTATTTTAGGGAGGCAAGCACAGGCATTGTATCTGAGTTGCAGCACAATGACCGTGATCGCTACGCCATCAGCTCCAGTTTCTACCATGACATTGAGGAGGAGGCAGACGGCACGCTCATTTTCGCAACTTCCAATGGCTTGAGTATCGTGAACCCGGAACGCGCGTTCTTCTCGGTCATAGAGCTGCCCGAGGGGATC
>JANORP010000003.1:0-16750 GCA_031415375.1 Bacteroidota bacterium
CATCGATTTTGTATGGATAGAAATCGGGCGAAATCTGCACGGTACTGTGCATGGTCGCTGATTTGCGGCCACTGATTCAACCAGCGATTTTCATGCGATCGCCTTAGAAGGGGGAGAGTTCCATTTCCAATTCTCCCCAAAACCCACTATCTTGTCCGCTACTACACTAAGTCTATAGAAATATGAGAAAAACCCTTTACGCAATTGCTACTGTACTTTTGATCGCACTCACCCTGCCGCTCACACTGTTTTCCCAGGTGACTTGCTCCCCCAACGGCAATCTCTTTGTTTATACGAATTACGATGGCGGGGTGCTCAACATTGACGTGAATGTGAACATCCCCAACATTAAAATCGGCATCTGCACCTACGAGCCGACCACGATCAATCTCACGGGCGCTTTTGTGGGCAATGTCACGGAGGTGCGCTATGCGGGCTACGTGAGCACCACCAACCACCATTGCTCCAACTCACCCTCTACGACGACGATCACGGGTGTGCCCAGCAATATCACCTCGGTGAATTTCTTGCCGCCCAGTACCTTAAGCAATCCCAATGGCTACTCGTCGATCGTCTGTGCCTATTCCTGCACGACCACGAGCAGTCAAGGCGGTTGCAACACGGCCGACCAAATCAAGGACTATTTCCAGACCTCGATGGGTGGCTCGCTCACGAGCTACTTCACCCAATATGGCTGCTGGAGCACGGCCCCCTACCTACTGAGCGCGGGCGGCAATTGCTGCAACACGGTCTTGCCCTGTAGCATCATCGCCAATGCTGGCCCCAACCGCCAAATCTGTCCCTCGGGTGCGACGACCCTCAACGGCAGCGCGACAGGTGGCGCGACGACCTATAGCTGGTCACCCACCGCAGGGCTCGGCAGCCCCAACTCGGCAACGACGACCGCATCGCCCGCCGTCACGACCACCTATATCTTGACGGCGACCGATGGCGGCCTCTGTGCCGACCAAGATACGGTCGTCGTGACCGTATTTGTGCCCCAAGCGAGTGTAGGGCCTTTTGCTGCGGTGTGCAACAATGCTGCCCCGTTTCCTCTCACGACAGGTTCACCAACAGGCGGTTCCTACAGCGGGCAAGGCGTCACCAATGGGACCTTCAATCCGGCGACAGTGGGCAGTGGCAACATCAATATCAGCTACCAGGTGATCGATGGCAATGGCTGCACGGCCATCGCCAATGCGACCATCTTTGTGCAGCCATTGCCGCAAGTGTCGCTCAACGCGATCGGCCCATTTTGCGTGAACGATCCAGCCATCGTGCTCAATATCGGCAGCCCAGCAGGCGGCACCTACAGCGGCACAGGCGTCTTCAATGGCGTCTTTGACCCAGGCACAGCCGGCCAAGGCACCCATGGGATCGCCTACAATTTCATCGACAGCATCGGCTGCACCGGCAGCGCCACGCTATTCACCTCCGTGTTACCCAATCCCAATGCACCTGTGCTGGGCTATGCTGCGCCCAACCTAGTCACCACCGCAACGGGCGACTCGATCCAATGGCTTTTCAACGGCAACCATCTCCTCACAAGTGGCAGCAGCATCGTGCCTTCCCAAAATGGCCTCTACAGTGCCATCGTGTGGGTCAATGGCTGCCCGAGCGATACCTCTGTGCAGCTGCTTGTGGAATTGGTGGCTTTGGAAAATGGCCTCGGACGCATGCATGTGGCCGCTTGGCCCAATCCTGCACATGACGAATTGCATGTTGCTGCGGCTGGCATGCGTTTTGAAGCTGGGCTGCAAGACGCCTTGGGCCGCGAGGTGCGTGCCTTCATGCCCATGGATCAGCAGGGCATCATTTCGCTGCGTGGTCTGAGCAAGGGCATTTATATTGTGCAGATCCACTCTGAATATGGGACGGCGGCGATCAAAGTGATCAAGGATTAATGTATTGAATTACAAGAATTTAAAAATATGCGGAGCGGTCAATCGACGGCTCCGCATATTTTTTTGCAGAAAAAGTTTTTCGCAGTCTGTAACGCGTTTGCGCTGCGGCATTATGCTATCAGAAACCAGGATCTGGGCCCAGACGCTGGAGGCATTGTTAAGGAAATTCTAAATTCTGTAAGACCATGAAAAAGTTCTCAGTATCCATCTTCGCACTTGGCTTGCTCGCCGCAGGCACCCTCGCAGCCCAAATCCCAGGCACCAATACGCCCCCCCGCGTCGATGATCACTTTCAGCGCAATCTGGTGATCAACCGCATCGATCTCACCGAGAAAATCAATGCGCCGATCGTCGCCACCACCGATGGCGGCATGTACGCCAATTCTCGGTATCCCGAAAACAATGGCTTGATCAAAGCCTTGGTCAATGGCCTCAAATCGGGAAAGTACCTCGCTTATGACCCCGATAACCTCACCCGCTCACTCACTTATGAAGACGTGGTGGTCAAGGCCCAAAGCAAAACTGGAGATGTGGAAATCGAAGATCCGAGCGAAGATCCGGAGATTTGGATGGAGGAGGAGGGGGAGTATCCGCTGGAAGGCGACGAACTCAATGGCGAAGTGAACGGGACCGTGCAATGGCAACAAGGCGGCACTCCAAATGGCGGTGGGGCCGAGGACGAGGACTTCTCCCTCGCCCCTTTTGAAACGGTGCTTGAGTTTATTGAAAACCGCATCTATGACAAAAACCGCTCCGACCTCGTCAACGAGATCCAATACATTCGCATGGTATGGGTCGATCCAGGTGAAGTCTTGCCAGACGACAACTTCATCTGCCTGAAATTCAGCGATGTACTGGAGACCTTGGAAGCCACGAAATGGAAAAACGCATTCAACGATGCCGAAGACCGCAATATGCGCGAGATCTTTGAGGAACGCATCTTCAACAGCATCGTCCTCAACGTCTCCGGCCACGGCTCACGCACCCTCAACGATGCCGAATTCCAGCGCAATAAGTTGGTGGAATTTGAGCACAATCTCTACAGCTACTAAGGAATGAAATTTCGTTAGCAATTTAAATATTCGCAGCATTTTTCTAGTACAGGATACCTCTGACCGCGTCGTTCCACCTTGGAGCGACGCGGCTTTTTGTGCCATTGCGTACAGGTGAGCGGCGCCTATTGCGCGACGAAGAAAAAGTTTTGGTGGGTGTGGGTGGATGCGTCGAAAGGAATCAGATTTCCATCTTGCAAGACCTTGATCGCATAGCCGATGTTGCACAAGAGCTCAAAGCATTTTGCGCGGTTCTCATTGTCCCAAAGTTCGCAGTAAATGAGCGGCTTGAATTGGCGCAAGGCAGCCTCGCCCCCTTTGAGTACATAGTATTCAAAGTTCTCGACATCCATCTTGATCGCCTGCATGCCCTCGACCACATCAGCGAGCAGGTCGAGGCGATGTTGAGGCACAGCGTAACGATGGCCCTCATTGTATTCGGTGATGGACGCGTGCACGACATGGCTCAAGCCCTGCATCTTCACGTTTTGCACCTCGGGCATCACCATTTCCAACTGTCCTTCGGCTTCGCCCAAGGCAAACTGATGCAAGTGCACGTTGGTGAACTGAAAATGGCGGCAGATGCGGCTGAGGGCTTCAAAGTTTTCGGGGATGGGCTCGATGGCATGCACCTCCCCCGCTTGGCAATGCTTTGCGAGGAGCGCTGTCATGATGCCGATGTTGGCGCCGATGTCGAGTACCTTGGCATCAACGGGGAGCAGAGACAGGAAATGGAAAAAGTCCCCTTCCTTTTTGTCCCGCTTCAAGGTGCGAATCTTGAAGAGGGAAAATACAAACAGGTACCTACGGAAACCGAGTACCGATTGCAAGACGTTTTGGACAAACTTCTTCATGCGGGGCGCAATTTAGGAAAAGATTGATGACCTGCCGTGCTCCAAATGGTAGCAATCTGGCCCCATGTTAACTTTTGATGATCATTGATGCGCTTCCATTGGCCCTCAACCTTTTAAAAACCAACAAAAACAGCTTTCTTTGCAGTTAAATTGAATAATTTGAATATGATTCGGATGCGGAATCGGTTTGGTGTAGTTGCTCTATTTTTGGGATTGGCGATCCTGTCGGCCTCCTCTATACATGCCCAATGGCATTTCCCCGTGATCCCAGGTCCTGGGCCCAACTCAGCAGTGAGCCTCGGCGGGGACTGTTTCAGGCTCACATCCCAGACTAGCAACACGCGAGGTGTCGTTTGGGATTCTACCCAAATAAATCTGAGCCAGCCATTTGACATCACGCTCTCGGTGATGCAAGGCCCTGCCAGCGGCGGTTTTGGTGCCGACGGCTTGGCGCTGGTCTTGCAGCGCCAAGGCCTCAACGCCTACGGTGCCGGTGGCAACGCCCTCGGTTATGCGGCCGCAGTGCCCGCAGACCCCAACTATACCGCCATCTCCCCGAGCGTCGCCTTTGAGCTGGACACTTGGGGCAACCAAAGCGCTGGCGTGGCCGACATCAACGCTTGCCATATCGCCATCCATCAAAACGGCATCATTACCTCCGCCGTAGCAGGCCCTGTGCCCTCCTTTGCCAACAGCGCCATCACCAACGATAGCATCTGCCGCGAGTTCAGGGTCATCTGGACTCCCTCCACAAACAATATCCGCATCTTTTATCCCAATGCGACCACGTTACGCATCAACGCCAATATCGACATGATCAATACCGTCTTTGGCGGAAATACCAATGTCTGGTGGGGACTCACGGGTGCTAGCGGCAACCCTGGCGAGACACAAGTCGTCTGCGTGGGTGCCAATTATATCAATGCTGGTGCAGACACGGCCACCTGCCCGGGTCAGCCATTGCAATTGCAGGCCACGGGAGGCATCAACTATTTTTGGGGACAACCATTCCCGCTCATCAGCAACCAAAACATCGCGAACCCTAACTTCTTTTCCATCATTCCACTTTCCTATTCCCTCAACGTACTCGGCTCCAATATCGCTGGCTGCGCTGACCGTGACACCGTCATCGTCACCGTCGAGCCCTTTCCCAACGTGAGCACGGGCACAGGCGGCCAGGTCTGTCTCGGCGACTCGGTGCGCCTCGGCGGCCCCCCGAATCCCAACTATGCCTACAACTGGTCGCCATCGATCAACCTGAATAACTCCTCCAGCGCCCAGCCTTGGGTGGTTGCCAGCACACCCGGCTCCTGGAATTATCAATTGAATGTCACTGACACGGCAGGGGTGGCAGGATGCACAGATTCGGCCACCGTATTGGTCACCGTGACCGACACGCCCACGGTGACGATGAGTGCCAACCCAAGCACGATTTGCCAAGGTCAATCGACGACCCTCACTGCGGCGGCGACCGGCGGCACAGGCAATTATGGCTATCTCTGGAGTCCTGGCGGCGCGACGACCGCAAGCATCCAAGTAAGCCCTAGTGTTTCGACCAATTACATGGTGACCGTGACCGATGTGAATACCTGCAGTACAATCGGCATGATCCAAGTCACAGTCAATGACACACCCTCGGTAAGTGTCATTGCGGCACCTGACACGATTTGTGCGGGCCTCAGCAGCACCCTCACAGCGACACCCGCGGGCGGACAATTGCCCTACGGCTATGCTTGGAGCAGTGGAGGAAGCGCCTCAATAGAGGTTGTGAGCCCCCAGGTCACGACGACCTTTGTGGTCACCGTGACCGATGGCAACGGCTGCCCTGCTACCGGAAATGCCACCGTCGTGGTGAATGTCTCAGACTCCATCGACATCACGACGCCCGACACCTTCACCTGCAACAACGGGGTCATCGCGATCACCAACACCTTTGGCACACCAGGGATCAATACTTGGACGTGGTCGCCTACGATCGGCGTGAGCAATCCTGCATCGCCCAATCCCGTGCTGGCGCCGCCTGTCGATACGACCTACTTCCTCTTTGGGGTCAATTCGCTCACCGGTTGCGGTTACATCGACTCGATCCGCGTCAATGCCTACAACCTAGATGTTGTCCATTTCAGGGACTCCACAATCTGCCTTGGCGACACGATCCAGTTTGATTTGCAGCCCACAGGCGGCTCTGGCAATTATACCTATGTCTGGTTAAGCTCCACACAAGGCTTTATCAGCGACGACTCGATCGGCAATCCCAATGTATCGCCCACCGTCACGACGACCTATACAGCGCTGATCTCAGACACGACTACTGGTTGCCAGCAGATCCATACTGTGATCGTGCGCGTGAGCCCACTCATCGTGACCGCTACACCGGCGTTTATCGTGATCAATCCTGGCCAGCGTGTGCAGATGGAGGCTTTTGGTGCCATGTTTTATTCCTGGACACCCGATACCGCCATCAATTGTGCAAGCTGCCAAAACCCTGTGGCCGCCCCCCTCACGTCGCAAATCTATACCGTCTTGGGCTGGGACACATCTGGCTGCCAAGGCACCGCGACCGTCTCGATCACCATCGATCCCTTCACGGTCCCCAACGTCTTCTCTCCCAACGGTGATGGGGTAAACGATGTCTTGTTTTTCAACTACTACGCACCCTTTGGCAATCCCTTTTATGAAATCTCGGTCTTTGACCGCTGGGGCGTGCAGCTGTTTAGCACCACGAGCAAGACCGCGATGTGGGATGGCAAGACGGGTGGTGGCGTAGATGCCCCCGAGGGTGTCTATTATGTCGCGGTGCGCATCATCGGCGACAACGACATCCCCAATGAACTCAAGCAAAAAGCGTTCCCTGTCACGCTGATGCGCTAGGAATGAAGGATGCTCGCCACGACGCCGACTTTTGGATTGCGCACCTCGACTTGGCATACCATCCCGAAGGCGGCTATTTCAAAGAGAGCTTTAGGAGCAGCCACAACTTGGCCCTTGGTCAAGTGGGTGGACGCTACCCGAGCGACCGCGTCGCCAGCACAGCCATCTATTTCCTGGTGACGGCCGATCGGCCGTCACGCTTCCACCGTCTCCAAACCGATGAAATCTGGCACTTTTATGCAGGCGACCCCTTGGAAATCTGCTGCCTTGGGTTGGATCCTGCTGCCGGAGTCGAGGTACTGCTTTTGGGGGCGGATATCGCAAGTGGGTGTCGATTGCAGGTGCTCGTGCCCGCGGGCACTTGGTTTGGTGCACGCGTGCAAGTAGGGGGCAACTTCGCGCTTTGCGGCTGCACGATGGCCCCTGGTTTCGATTTTGAAGACTTCGAAATGGCCAAGCGGGAGGAGCTGCTTGTGATCTTTCCCGATTGCGCCGATGCGATACACGCGCTCACCTGAGCGCATGCAACGGCTTGCATGCGAGCGACTACCATATTTCAGAAGCAAAAATGGCGATCCATATACCCGATTTTGATTTTGAGGCATTCGATCCACGTGATGTCTGGAGCTACCCAGCGCAGCGTATCGTGCACTTTGCGACCGAGGTGTACAACCTAGGGGCAGCATCGCGTAGCCACACGCTGGTGAGGTTTCCTCACCCCGATCAGCGCTTTGTCATTTTCCATGAAATGAGTGGGCTTGCCCATGGCCTCATGCTAGGCGCGATGCATCTGCGCAGCCACGGGTCAGATATCGCTTGGTGGGAATTGCAGCCCGAGCTGAGCCACACAGTCGATGCACGGCTCATGGCCTCCAACAACATGGCATTGCGGCAACTCCTACAACTGGGCTATGTGCAGGGCCTGCTCCGGCAATTGGACATGGCCATGCGGCAATATGCAGGTGCACTGCAAGGCATGGCGGGCGAAGGTGCCCGCAAGCCACTGCACCACATCTGGCGGCAGGTGCTGGAAACCTGCGAATTGCCCAAACACATTCCTTTGTTGAGCTTGCTTCAGTTACACCGCGATAGCCTCAGTCAATTGGGGAAGTTTTGCCCAGATGACCGGAAGGATCACGTGACCCGATATCAAGGGCGCACATTCTCGTTTATTGCAGGAGCTGTGATCGACCATGTCGCCCTCGGCTACATCGACGATTGGGATTTTTTGCGGTTTTTGCTCTTCGCAAGTGATGAGATGCTTCATGAGATCCACCGATCGCCTGCAATTGGGGGCATTGGCTTCATTCCCAGCCGCTATCTCAGCTGAAAGCTGCCCCAAAACAAAACTCCCCCAGAAATCGAAATTCGCCGGGGGAGTTTAAATTCTCTAAGAGAGGAAAACTAAAGAACGATTCATCAGGGTAAAGCACCCTTTCTAAAAACTATGTCTAAAGCCAATTGCCAAAAAAAGAACGTCAATCGTCAGAGTTGACTGCGAGCGCAGTCATGCTCTAATTCTGATACAATGATATGCTCCATTTCTAACAAACAAAAACAATATTGACATTATTCTAATAACTTTTTTCAAGGCAATAATGGCCAATAAAACCAATATGAATCGATTTAGTGGCTCTATTATTACATTTATACTTCCAAACCATTTGATTTTGGACTAAAAAAATTATTCCAATGCGAAAGTCCCTAAAAGCGAGACTCCCTCAACTTTGGGTTGTGGGAGTCTCGTTTTCTCAAAAAGAGAGGAAAACTAAAGAACGATTCATCTAAGGGTTAATCACCCTCTAAAACTATGTCTAAAGCCAATTGCCAAAAAAAGAACGTTAATCGTCAGAGTTCATAACCGATGGCTCGGTCAATCATCTAAAACAAAGATAAGCTGGATCGATGACCAGCCAAATAGAATATTTGAATATTCTTATAATAAAACATAGCCTAAAAACATCAATATTGAACTCTAGAGGCACTTATTCTATCTCTATTATTATTAAATATGCCTTCCACCAAAATTGGAAATAAAACTTGCCTGCCCAAGGTGACCCCTCTCGACACCTCAACGGACACCATAGGTCTTTGAGAGGCAAATGGGCTCAAAAGGCATCAAAAACACCTCTAATCTTCCCTCAGGCAATGCTTCCAACACAGGATATCCTCCACAAATCGCTCAAGTCGGCAGCAAAAAAAACTCCCTCGATGTTTAGCCGAGGGAGTCATTATCCCGATTCCGGGCAGGATTCTACAGAGAGAAGCCTGTAATCACTTTATTCTTATTAGATCGGATCAAGGTTGAAAGAACTGACTGCAAACTGTGGCGCAAGGCCAATGTTTCAATCTCTATCATGTCCCAAAGGTAGGCGGGATCTAAGGGATAGGCAAGTAAAATAGTGGTCCATTCTAATATTCTACGGATTGAAAATCGACCAAAAATTACTAATATTGAGCTGTAAACATATATTCTGCTAATATTCTATAATTTTATGACGCCGAAGTCCGACCTTTTTGATTTGGTACATTCCTTGACGGAAAAGGAGATCAAAGCCTTCAAGGCCGAAATCATGAAACGCCAAGGCGACCACGTCTATCTGAAGCTTTTCGACACGCTGATCGAGATGGAGTCTTTTGAAGAGGAAAAGATCAAAGCCCAGTTTGTGGGGACCAAGACGCTCAACAATTTCTCGATCGCCAAGAGCAACCTCTACGATCGCCTACTAGAGGTTTTGTGCACCCTGCCTCACAACCAAAACATCGAAACCGAATTTGATAAATTTAGGCAACAAGTCACGATTTTGGTGAAAAAAAGCTTGCACAAACAGGCCATCGCGCGTGTGCAAAAGGCGATGCGGATCGCCGAAAAACTTGAAGCCTACCGCAAGGTATTCGATCTCAACGATATACAGCGTGAGATTGCCCGCAATTTTTACCAGCCAGAGGAGTATCTCACGATGTTGCGCACCCTGCGCAGCCGCGAGGCTTGGCTCAAGGAGGTAGAGCAAAACTTGCAACGCTACCGCGAGCTCTTTGACACGGCCTCTATCGCCCAAAAGGTACCCAGCAACATCCGCATGACGATGATCAACTCGATCCTCACCCACCAGCTCATGCAAGACGAATCTGAGTGCAGGTCGGTAAGCGCCAAGTTGTATTTTTTCAGGACTTGGAACCATTTGTACAGTATCCAAGGCATGGAAACTGGCTGGAAGTTCTTCAATCAGAGGATCATACAGATGCTGGAGGAAAACGACTTCCTACTGGCCGATCCAGGCAAACTTCTTGTCTATATCAACGCGATTACCGACTACGGGCTCTATGCCATCGCCTCCAACGAGTTTGCAGCCGCCATGGAGTCGGCTGAAAAACTCAAAAGTGTGCGCAAAAATCTCAAAACAGGCGATGCCGAAGCGCTCATGCTCAGCCGCTACTGGAAACTCCAATTGGTCTATTGCCAAAAACGCCTTGACGAAAAAAACGGACTCATCGCCGTCGAAAACATCAAGGACCTGCTCAAGCGGTTTCGCGGGAAACTCAGCAAGACCGAGACAATGGAGCTGCGCCACATCACGGGTTCCTTTTTGCTCACGATCGGCAAGTCCTCAGAAGCACTGCAATGGATTCTCACCCTGCGCGACGACAAGCTGGAATCGAGCCGTCCAGACCTGCACTACTTCTCGTGGATCCTCTTTTTGGTGGCCCACTACAACCTGGGACATCTCGATGTCGTGGAGCAGCAGCTGCCCGGCACGATGCACTATCTGCGCGAGCACAAGACGCTCACGCCTTTCATGCGTCTGCTGATGGGCTTTTTCAAAAAAATCGGAGGCGCGCGCAACCGCAATGAGGAACTCGTGCTGCTAGAAAAAACCCGCAATGAGCTGAGCATCATGCTGGAAGACGACGGCGATTTGCGCATTTTGGAGCTGTTTGACCTGCTCGCTTGGTTTCGTGCCCGTATTGCAGGTGTACCGCAGACAAAATTGCAGCGGCCCTGAGGCAAATCATCAAGTATTCGATCCCAAATTTTACTTATTTTGTGCCATGCAAAAGTCAATGATCGAGACCATTCAGGAAACTCGAAACTTCATCAATCGCCGCGATGTCCCCGCGATGCACATAGGTTATCTCTTGGGCAAGCCTAGGTCTGCGCCCATGTTTGGATCATTGCGTGTGACGCCATTTGACAAGCGCTTCACGCTGATCCTGATCAACATGCAGCCGCGCAACACCAACATCCTCAAGTTTGTGGCCTTTGCATGTGAAAACAGCCCGATCAACTTGGCCGAGCTCATCGAGCTACTAGGGCCTTGTGTCGCGACATTTGAAGAGAAACCCAATCTCACCAAACTCACTTGGAGCAATTTTGATGAATCCGAGGCTATCGACACGTTTTTTACCACCGTCGAGGGCTTCAAGTTGGAGAATCATGCCGATGGCCTGCTCCTGAATCAACCCGGCGGGGGGACTGTGGTCGTGCCCTATGGCGAGCTCATGCTGCCCGGCTTCACATTCACCTGCAAAGAATTTGAGCGTCCCGAAGACAAAAAGAATAAGAATCCCATCTACCGATAAGCGGCCGATGCGCGGATCACAGGAAGGATTCTAGTACTGCCTCCACACCTAGACCGAACTTCGCTTCAGCTGAAACTGAGCGATTGACTGAAATGAATCCGCACAAAAGGTGATTTTGGGCAGAATTTCATTTTGCATTTCGCAGGTATCCACATAATTATTAACTTTATCCACAATACTAGCGTATTGAGGATATGCGATCGAGAACCACATCGCGCTTGCTGTGCATCGGGGCCATTTGGATGAGCCTCACACTATCCTTGTATGCCCAAACGCCCCAAATCGGCCAAAATCTCGCCTCACTCGTCTATCTAGACGGTCGCAATGTCGTGGAAAATGCAGAATTCAATCTGAAGCGGGATCAGCTGCTCAGTTTGGAAACCTATGACCTGCTGCCCAACTCGACCGTGGAGTTGAGCGCCGTGCAAAAAGGCGTGTCCCTTACCAAAAAGGTCTATCAGACCAACGAAAAAGGTGCCATGAAAGACATTCTGTTTTTCCCAAATGCGCGGGTTGCCATACGCTGTGTTCTGAAATTTCAAGCGATCAATGGCGAAGAAAAACGCATCGTGTTTCACCTGAGGCCGATGTGAGGCACCAAAATCCGTCTGTTCATTGCAAGGGCATCGGTTGCCTTCCCCAAAAAAAATTCACGCGCTACACCCATGCAGGAGCTTGCGCGACACAGTACAGACAAAAAAGGCTAGGCAACCATTGCCCAGCCTCTTTCTAGCAGTTTGGTAGTCTGTAGCCCTGACTTACAAGCGCACCGACTCCTCTGAGCGACGGTAGTGTACACCTCGCTCGGCCAGATAGCCCAAGAAAAATTCAAAGCAGACCTGGTATTTGCCGATCAATTCTGGCGGGAAGACGCCGATTTCATTGAAGACGCCCTTGTCGATCAAGTGAACTGCGGCGGTTGCCGTATAGCCCGTCGTGCGGGCCATGGAACTGGTCTGCGTCTTGGGATCATACTCATCATAGAGATCGTAGGTCACCGTGCGGCGATGCCCGTCTGACTCGCCAGCGACGCGCACGCGCATCACGGTAAATTCCTGCTCGGTCTCACCCAGTTTCCATTCTTTGAACAATAGCTTGCTCGTAAGGTCCAGTGGACGCACCATTTGGCCACCGACATTGATCGGCTCTTGGCTAAAGAAGCCCGATTCGCGCAGCACACGCACATACTCGATGTGACCTGGGTAGCGCAACGTCTTTTCCTTCATGTTGGGGATGTGGCTCATCGTGAACATGATGGAGCGCAAGCCGTCTGTATTGAAGGACTCCAGTGAACCAATGCCTTGGAACTCGACCAGCTCGGGGTCGGTGAGGGCTGTGCGCGTGATGATATGGCCATTTTCCACGTAGCGCGCAGGGCGCACATACTCCTCGATCACGTCTGCGGGCGAGAACGGCGCCTTGTAGGCCCAAGGCCAAGTGCGCGCCTTGGGCAATCCACCGACGAGGCACTCAAAGCTATCGAGCTTCATTTGGGTGTTGTAGTAACCCAAGATGATATTGTCCATTCCTGGCGCCACGCCGCAATCGACAATCGCCGTCACGCCATGCTCCTCGGCCAATGCCTGTAGGTCGAGCGAATTTTCAGGGAAGAAGGAAATGTCCACGACATTTTTCTTGGCGGTGATGATGGTTTGCAGCGTCACGTAGCCCATGCCACCCGGCACAGCTGACAGCACATAATCATGTGGTGCGATCAAGCTGCGCAGCAATGCCTCGTCACGCAGATCGGCCACGACGGTCACGATTGCGGGGACACGCTGCTTCAGGCGTGCGAGCGCCTCGGCACTCACATCGGCGACTGTGACTGCAAAATGTGTGCTCAGGTCGATGGCCATCGCGCTGCCGACCATACCTGCACCTAGGACGATAATTGATTTCATATTCGTGTGTGTTGTGAGAACAGCGGAGCTGTTAAGTTGAGAGTTCAGAATTGAGAGTTCAGAATTGAGCGTGGAATTGGGTTCATTCTCTCCGTTGAGGCGGACTCAATTGTAAGTTATCAAAAGTCGCTAGAGCCCCGGAATGAATACCCAGGGTTTTGAACTTAGATTTCCGGATTGCAGTGGATGCATGGGACGAAGGTAGGGAGATTTTAGGAGGATTCCATCACTTGGGAAATGTAAGACAAGCCTTTGGTGATTTCGCAGATAGAGGAGTTTTGGGGCTTTTGTAAAACATTTCGATCGACGACGTGGCAGCATATTTTTCCTCTTGGGCTGAAATTCAAGGAAAAGGGGATTTTCCTGCTCCAGGCTACCACTTTGAATCCAGGACTGTCAGGAATCAAAATTTACCTTTCTGGACTTTTCTCCAAATTCCATATCATTGAGCAGTAAATGCAAGGAGTGCGCGTCATGGCAGAAGTAATGGTCATGATTCCTGAACAAAATCTGCAGTTCTTCTTGGAACTCATGCAGAAGCTAGGTCTTCATACATACAAACGGTCTCCAACAGAAATCCCTGCCAGCCACATCGCGGAGATTAGACGAAGGGACACCGTTCCTGAAGGCCAAGAATTTTTGAACTGGGAAGATGTTAAGGATGACTTTGTGTTTGAGCCATGAGATTCACGGTTCAGGTATCTAGATTGGCAAAATCTGATATTCAGAAAGCGATTCGCTGGAGTAAAGGCGTAAAAAGGGACTTGGCGGAAGATTTTATGCTTCCTTGGATTCGGATACCCATTGGAAGAACAAACGCAGAGATTCAAGAGAATAGGCCTTGTCTTCTCCCCTGATGCTCGTTATATTTGTTCTTATGGGTGCCTTCGCTTTTGGAAGTGGCGCATTTCGTCTGATGGAAACTCATAGCACAAGCCACCCGTTCATTCAAACCCCGACCCAACCCCCCAAATGAAACACATCCTTTTTGCCGTGTTCCTACTGCTAGCCAGTTCCGTTATTGCCCAAAAGCAGCCCAAATGTGACCTGATCGACCATTACGGGGATATTTTCAGGGCGGAATACTATGCCGATGGTGACTTCAAAACGGTGCTCACGTTTGTCGACTCGCTGCCTGAGAACAATTGCCTCGCACCCTTGATCAATCCCAATGTGACCCACGTGAACTACTTCCTCACCCACTACGGCAACATTGACCGCGAGACGCTGTTGCAGCTTGCGGGCGACAGCACCAAGCTCCAAAAGCAGTTCATCAAAGACCTCAAGGCAAATGCGGTATTCAACGGCCTCATGCAGACCTTTGCGGCGCGTTATTTGGATCCGGCCATCGCCCCCAAAGACAGCCTGAAAATGGACAAAGTCCTGAACATCGCCGTCAAATTCTTCAACATCCAAAAAATCACGCCCGAGGGCTACTACGCGATCAAAGTTTGTGTGGGCATCAACGGCATCAAATCGACTGAGGCAGTCCGAAATCCACAATTGGAAGCATTTTGTTTTGCCGCCATCTTGAAGCATTACGAGCGTTCACAATTCGATCTCAAGGAAGCCTTCACCGCCGCCGCCAAAGAGCTTTACAAAGTGAACATGGGAATCGACGAAAAGGAGCGGCAACTGCGTGCCCAAGGCGCCATGTACTTCCTCATGCGCGAGAATCCTGTCTTGCGCGAGGTTTTGCTGTATGAGTATGGGTTGAAGGCGGGATATTTGCCGTTTGTGATTGCGGGGTAGGGTTGTGGTGATGGCCTTCAAATCATTATCTTTGTTTCTATGGATGCAAAATTGCCAGTCTATATCAATCCGTACACGGATTTTGGGTTTAAGAAGCTTTTCGGCGAGGAAGGCAACAAGGATCTCTTGATTGATTTTTTGAATCAATTGCTTCCCGAGCGGCATCAGATTTTGGAGCTTGAGTTCAAAAATGTTGAGGCACTGCCCGGCTTGGCCGAAGAGCGCAAAGCTTTTTTTGACATCCATTGCAAGTCGGTGAGCGGCGAGACCTTTATCGTTGAGATGCAAAAGGCAAAGGTCAAATATTTCAAAGACCGCGCCTTGTTCTATTCCATGATTCCCATTCGCGATCAAGCCCAGCGAGGCGGCGAGTGGAATTTTCAATTGGAACCTGTCTATTTCATTGCGATCCTTGATTTCCTCTATGAAGAAAAAGAGGAATTGGCCAAGTTCAGGCGGGACATCAGCCTCAAAGACCAAGATTGCAAGGATTTCTTTGACAAGCTCCACTTTCGGTTCTTGCAAATGCCCGCCTTCAAATTGAAAGAACATGAACTCGTGACCCACTTCGACAAGTGGTGCTACTTTTTGAAAAACTTGGAATCATTTGCAGAAATTCCCAACATTTTGCGTGAGCCCATCTTTGAAAAGGCCTTCCAAACAGCGCGCATGGCCAACTTCACCCCCGCGCAGCGCGATGCCTACGAGCAGAGCATGATGGACTATATCGGGATCAGGGAGGTGGCCGTGACGGCCAAGGAGGAGGGAATCATTGAAGGAAAGATTGAAGGAAAGATTGAGGGAAAGATTGAGGGGAAGATCGAGGGGATCATTGAAGGGAAGATTGCTGGGATCATTGAAAGGGACACTCAACTTGTAATCAAGTTCCTCAAGCGCGGAGAATCGGCAGCGGAGATTTCAGAAAAACTGGATATCGACATTTTGCAGGTGCGTTCCATCATCGAGGAATATGAGCGCCAAAACGAGGGTTCGAAATGAGTGCGCCGAACGCAACGAGAGGCCGATGCAGAGCCAAATGGAGACCAACACAGCCCATGCCACTCGCAACAGGAAGCCTGCATCGCCCCTAGATGATCTCTGGCGGCGATCGCAACCTTCGTTGATCCACTGAATTTAGACGAATAAACGAAGGTTTTGTGTGTATTTGTATTGGAACGCTTATATTTGAAGAATAAGGAACTTCGTTTATACAATTTTTGATGGCAATTTTACGGCGACATCCTACAATTTTTCAAATTAATAAGTAAAAAACATGAAAAGAATACTTTTTGCAATTTCACTAATCCTAATAGGACAATCAACATTCGGACAAGACCGCATCAAAAAACTTGATAGTTTATTGACAGCTATGCACTCAGCTGAAAGGCTAAATGGTAACATTTTAATCGCTGAAAAGGGCAAAGTTATCTATAAAAAAAGCTTTGGAAAGGCCAATGAAGAAACCAAACAAATGCTAAATGACAACTCGATTTTTGAATTAGCCTCTTGTTCTAAGCAGTTTACTGCAATGGCTGTGATGATACTTAAAGAAAAAAATAGACTAAATTTAGATGATAATATTTCAAAATTCATTCCTGAATTAGCGAACTACAAAAATATTACAGTTAGAAATTTACTAAATCATACAGGCGGACTTCCTGATTATATGGAATTAATGGACAGCTTGTTTGACAAATCAAAAATTGCCACTAACAAAGACATAATTGACATATTTAGTAAAGTTCAAACCAAAATTTTATTTGAACCAAATACAAAATATGAATATAGCAATACAGGATATGCGTTATTAGCCTCAATTATAGAAAAAGCATCGG
>JANORP010000004.1:0-13387 GCA_031415375.1 Bacteroidota bacterium
TTTACCACTCCCATTGTCCCCAATCAGCACATGCCACCCCGCAGGCTCCTCAAAATCCATCTCAAAGTCCTTGATGGACTTGATATTCTGGATATGGACTTTTTTCAAATACATAGATTGCCCTCGTGTAGCTTCAAAAATAGTAAAAATTGGTTTTGAATGCGCGAACTACTTCAATCCGCGCAGTCCCCGCAATTTCCGCACACCGCGCTCGACCTCAGCGATGGCGAAGTTCATCTCCTCGACCGTCGTCATGTGGCTCAAACTGAAGCGGATCGACGCAAAGGCTGCCGCATCCACCACGCCCATAGCCCGCAAGACATGCGATGGCGCCATCAAGGCAGAGGTGCAGGCACTGCCCGTCGCGATGGCGATGCCGGGCATCGCATTGATGAGTGCATCGGCTTCGACGCCGTCGAAGCTCAGGTTGCTGGTATTGGGGAGGCGGCGCAGGGCGTGGCCATTGCGGCGCACGCCGCCGAGGGCCAAAAGGGCAAGCTCGAGTTGGTCACGGAGAGTGGCGATTTGTGGCGCGGCTGCGAGCTGTGTTCCCGCGATCTCGCAGGCTTTTCCTAGGCCCACGATGCCCGGGACGTTGAGGGTGCCGCTGCGGTGCCCGCGCTCGTGGCCACCGCCGTGCATTTGTGCCGCGAGCGTGACGCGGGGGCCGCGCCTGCGCACGTAGAGCGCGCCTGCGCCCTTGGGTCCGTGGAACTTGTGCGCGCTCAGCGTAAGCAGGTCGATGCCGAACGCATTCACATCCACAGGGATTTTGCCGACGGCTTGCGTGGCGTCGCTCATGAGCAGGCTGCCCCGCGCATGCACGATTGCCGAAATGGCGGCGAGGTCTTGGACCACGCCCGTCTCATTATTGGCGAGCATGACCGAGACGAGGATCGTCTCGGGGCCGATGGCGGATTCCAGCTCAGAAAGATCGATCAATCCCTCCGCATCCACGCCGAGGTAGGTGACGCGGCGACCTGTCTTTTCGAGCCAATGGCAGGTGTCGAGCACGGCTTTGTGCTCGGTGGCGACAGTCACTATGTGGTCGCCTTTGCTGGTGTAGGCCTCTGCGACGCCTTTGAGGGCGAGGTTGTCGCTCTCCGTCGCGCCGCTGGTGAAGACGATTTCCTCAGGCATCGCTCCGATCAAGCCTGCGACTTGTGCGCGGGCGATCTTCACAGCCTCGGCTGCTTGCCAGCCGAATGCGTGGGTGCTGCTTGCGGCATTCCCATAGACCTCCCTGAAAAATGGAAGCATCGCTTCCAAAACCCGTTCATCGAGTTGGGTGGTCGCGTTGTTGTCGAGGTAGATGGGGCGTTTCATGACCAAACGGGGTGTGATTTTTGCGGTGTAGGGACAGGTCGCGACCTGTCCCTACACCGCAAAAAATGGTAATTCATTTCGCCATGATTTCCGGGAATCAATTCAGCTGCACCAATTCAAACTCGTAGCTCTCCATGATGGTATTGGCGAGGAGCTTTTGGCAGGCTTCATCGACCTTGGCTTCGGCGTCTTTTTTGGTTTTGGCTTCGATCTCCATCGAGATGCGTTTGCCGACGCGCAAGTTGGCGACGGTGTCAAAGCCGAGGTTTTTGAGGCCATGTTGTGTGGCCTTGCCTTGTGGGTCCAACAATTCTGGACGGGGCATGATGAGAATATTCGCCTGGAATTTCATGCTTTCTTGTGTAAGCGTGTATCGATGAATGAGAGAATGAAATACAAAATGATGATCAGGGGGATGGCCCTGTACCACAAAATCGCCAGCAAAGTTACAGAAATCAAGATCAACACATAGCGCGGCCAATTGCCTTTCCATGTGTAATCCTTGAATTTCATGGCGAGGAGGGGAATCTCGGTGATGAGGAGGATGGAGAAGAGGAGGGTGAGGGCTGCGAGGATGAAGGGGTGGTGCAGCCAATGGAGCGTAGGGTAGGCAATCTGTGCAACCCAGCTATGCGAGGCAGCATGCCATGGTGAGGGTTGATCGTCCGAAGACATGGCATTGCTAGCATGCTGGCCACCATCAATTCCAAAAATCAAAAATACGGAAAGGAAAAATAAGGCATTGGCTGGCGTGGGCAGTCCTAAGAAGCCATAGGATTGCCGTGTATCGGTATTGAATTTCGCCAGACGGTAAGCGGAAAAGAGCGGAATCATCAACCCGACAAAAGGAAGGGCTATTTGCCAAAAAGTTAAATCGGGCGCACCCCATAATGTTTCGATATGAAACGCAGGCGATTTCAGCGCGGCCCCCAACACATCCTTCCGTAAGATTGTGTACACCATCAACCCCGGCAATACTCCAAAACTCACGAGATCCGATAACGAATCCAGCTCTTTGCCGATTGGGGAGGTTGCTTTCAAGGCCCTTGCCACAAATCCATCCGCAAAGTCAAATGCCATCGCTCCTACCATGAGCCAGCCAATGATTTCAAAAAATTTGACTTCAAGCGTGCTGTCCATCAGCAACACAATCGCCACCAGCCCGCAAGCCAGATTGCCCAAGGTCAGCAGATTTGGGATGGCATTCCTAATTTGCTGCATACAAACCATCTTTGACGATGTAATCGCTCACGCGCTCGGTGACCATGAAGCGCACCGACTTGCCAGCCGCAATGAGCTCGCGCACCTTGGTGGCCGAGATGTCGAGCAGGGGCAATGCAAATCGATTGACTTGCGGGTATTTGTCGAAGCCGCTGCCGTCTGATCCATGCCTTGGATAACAATAGATCGGCCATTTTGCCAAAATCGCCTCGTAGTCCTTCCATTTGTGCAGGTGATCGAGGTTGTCTTCGCCCATGATCAAAGAAAACTGATAGGTTGGATAGGCCGCCGTCAGTTTATTGAGGGTGTCGATCGTGTAGCTGGGCTTGGGCAGGGTAAACTCAAAATTGGAGGCGTGTATGTCTTGGTGATTGCCGAGGGCGATTTCCACCATGCGGTAGCGATCGTATTCCCCGAGCAGATTCGCCTTGTTTTTGAGCGGATTTTGCGGCGAGACGACCATCCAAATCCGCTCCAAATCGGTTTCATTGAGGGCCGACTCAGCAATGATCAGGTGCCCCACATGGATGGGGTTGAAGGATCCAAAAAACAGACCGACTTTCATGTTGCCTCAGACAATGTTGAGTACCTGCTCTTTGATGCGCTCCAAATCCTCTTTCATCTGCACGACCAGCACTTGCATCGTGGCATCGTTGGCTTTGGAGCCGATGGTATTGATCTCGCGGCCCATTTCTTGGGAAATGAAGCCGAGTTTCTTGCCATTGCTCACCGCTTCCTCTAGCGCGAGGCGGAAGTAGTTGACGTGCTGCTCCAAGCGCACCATTTCCTCGTTGATGTCGAGTTTTTCCAGGTAGAAGATCAATTCTTGCTCAAAACGGTCGGCGTTGTTGCCGACTTTGGATTGGACCTCGGCCATCGCACCCTCGATGCGGGAACGCATGGCGTCGTAGCGGCCAGGCAGCAATTTGCCGACCTCGATGAGCAAGTGGCCAATGTTTTCATTGCGGAGGCGCAAGTCCTCGGCGAGTGCTGCACCCTCAGCGGCACGGCTCTCGTTGAGGAGGCGCGTCGCATCGCGAAAGCATTGGTCGATCATATTCCATTCCTCGGGGTCGCCGTCGGTGCTCTCGGGCGTGAGGGCGTCGGGGAGCGACAGAATGTATTCAAGCGAAACCCCGTATTGCAGGCCCAAATCCTCGCGCACCTTGTCGAGGTCGCGGGCGTAGGCTTGTATGAGCGGACGGTTGAGGCGCAGCTGATGTTTGTCGGGATTCAGGACCTCGACATTCAGGTTCACGTTGATTTTGCCGCGTTCGAGAGCTGCTGTGAGCATGTTGCGTAGCACCAACTCCTCTTGCATATACGAGCGTGGCAGCTTCATATTGATCTCCAAAAACTTGCTGTTCAGGGATTTGAGTTCCACTGAAACTTTATAGTTGTCAGAACTGAGGCTAGATGCCCCGTAGCCCGTCATAGATTGGATCATGCTGTGCCTTCAGGATTTACACAAAGGTAGTAGTTAGTGATTAGAAATTAGAAATTAGAAATTGGGGGTAGGAGTTAAGAGTTAGCAGATAGCAGTTAGCAGGTAGCAGTTAGCAGGTAGCAGGTAGCAGTTAGCAGGTAGCAGTTAGCAGGGGGGATTGGAAATTCGTAGGAGCGGGTCGCCTTTTGGCAGTTGCGATTGGAAATTGGTGGGAGGGGCTAGTAGATATAGGTGCGAATAGAAATTGGTCGGAGTGGGTAGCAGATACAATTGGAGAATTAGAGCACGGGGGTAGCAGATTGGAAGTCGCAGTGAAAGCTTGGCGAAGGTACCCAACAAACTGCTACCTACTAACTGCTACCTCAATTGAAGCCATTTGGGGGCACGACGAAATTCCGGGTGATTTGATCGCGTTTGTAGTTGAGTTGGTAGGCGTAGGTTTGTCCTGGATTGAATTTGGAGGCTTTGAGCACGATCTGGTTTTTGCCAAAGGTATGCTCGTATTGATTTTGCCAAATCTTCTGGCCATTTGCATCAAACAGCCTGATTTCCACCATGCCTGAGTAGGGGATCTCATAGCGGATCACGACAAAGGAACCCTCGATTTCTGAACTCTTCAAATCAATCTTCGCATCGACATAGGTAGGCAAATGGATTAGCGTCTGGGCATTTAAGCCCATAAAGCCAAGCATTTGCGCGAATGCGACAATGAAGAGTATCCGTTTCAATTCCGTTCTAGAAGCGCCAGTTGGTCGGGCGAGATTTCAATTCGACCACCAAAATAAGGAAATTTTCTCAAAAATGCAGCCAATGTCATGGGCCGATCAAGGAAAAACGGCAAATAATTTCCACATTCGCAGAGCATATCAGTTTCACGCGTTGCGATTCATTTACAGCTCCCTATGCGAAAGGTGTTCATGTTGCGTTTATCTTGGATAGCACTTCTACAGTCCCTCTTTGTGCTCGCATCTGCGCAAACAACCTTCCCGGTACAAGGGATGCATTCCAATGCCACATCACTACAAGTGCTCAGCCATTGCAACATCGTGCGTGCTCCTGGCGATGTGGTGATGAATGGCATGATGATCATCAGAGACGGGCTGGTGGAGAATGTCGGGACCAATATCTCCGTGCCCGCAGGTGCTGCCGTCTATGACTTGCATGGCATGTGGGTGTTTCCTGGCTTCATTGATGCTTGGTCGAGCATTGGTCTGGAGCGGGCCAAGCGGGAGCCTGAGGTACCTGGCGCAAGTCCACAATACGTGACCAAGGAAAAGGGTCCCCTCAATTGGAATGAGGCGGTCACGCCAGAGTACGCTGCTGCGTCGCATATTGTCATGGACAAAAAAGCTGCCGCCGACCTGCGTGCGCTCGGCTTCACCACGCTCCATGTCGTGCCCAACGATGGCATTTTCAGGGGCACCTCGGCCTTGCTCAACCTTGGGGAGGAGCCTATCCACCGCGAATTGCTGCAACCTGTCGTAGGATCTTGCATGTCTTGGGACAAGGGCACCACCCATCAGAGTTACCCTAGCTCGCTCATGGGTGCGATTGCCCTGATTGCGCAGACCCTCATCGACGCCGACTGGTATGCACAAGTCGCGCAGCAACGCAGTGCACGTCCTGGCTTGCCAATTACCGAGACCAATCTCTCCCTCGCGGCCATTCAGCAGCAAATCGCAGCCAAGCTCCCGATCTTTTTTGATTGTGGGGATTGGCAGGGCATGATGCGTGCACAACGCATCGCGCAGGAATATGGGCTGCAGCTCATTTTCAAGACCGACGGCGGTGGCTACCAGCGACTCGCCGAACTAAAAGCGCTGGGCCGCCCTATGATCGTGCCCCTCAATTTTCCTGAGGCTTACGATGTCAAAGACCCTGCCGACGCCCGCGAAGTGCCCTTGCGCCGGCTCTGGCACTGGGAGGCTGCGCCGACCAACCCTGCACAGCTCGACAAGGCTGGAATACAATTTGCCTTGACGCTCAGCGATCTGAAAAAGCAGGCCGACTTTTGGCCGATGTTGCAAAAAGCCATCCGGTCTGGCCTCAGTGCCAAAGCGGCCTTGGCGGCGCTCACGACCACGCCCGCCAATATGCTGGGAGTCGCCCAAAGGGTGGGCACGCTGGACCCTGGGAAATTGGCCAATTTTTTCATTGCCGACGACGATGTCTTTGCGAAGGAAAAGGTCACGATCTATGAGACATGGATCGCGGGGCACCGCTATAGCATCCAAGACATCCCCGAGTGGGATTCCCGTGGCCAATACCAATTGCAAGCAGGCAATGAAACCCTGCGGCTGCTCATTTCGGGCAAGTATGCCCAGCCCAAGGCCAGCCATATCCAAGGCAATGACACCATCGAAGGGACCCTCAAAGTCGAGGGACGCAATGTATCCCTCACGCTCCCCATGCAAAAAGGGAAGCCAATTCCCCAATACCGCCTTTTTGGGATCGCGACTGCCAGCCAAATCAACGGGGAGGGCACGGCTCCAAATGGCGCACGCCTCACCTGGGCAGCCGACCTCGTCGGCCAAATACCTGAAAAGGCCGATACGACGGGCTTGCTCAAGCCCATCAATTTGGCAGATATGCCAGCTGTTCGTTACCCGTTTTCGCCCTTTGGCTTCACCCAATTGCCGACGCAAAACATCTGGCTCATCAAGGGCGTCACCGTTTGGACCAATACCGCGCAAGGCAAGCTGGAAAATGCAGAGGTGTTGATCGCCGAAGGCAAGGTGCAAGCCGTGGGCAAGGGGCTGCTCAAGCCACCCGGTGCGACCGTCGTGGAGGCGCAAGGCATGCACCTCACGCCAGGCATCATCGACGAGCATAGTCACATCGCTATCTCGGGCGACGTGAATGAAGGCACCCACGCCAATACGGCCGAGGTGCGCATCGGGGATGTGGTCAACAGTGAGGATGTAAACATCTACCGGCAGCTCTCTGGCGGCGTGACCACGTCGCAATTGTTGCATGGCTCGGCCAATCCCATTGGAGGGCAGAGTGCCATCATCAAGCTGCGTTGGGGCCTCACGCCACAGGAAATGAAATTTGCTGCTGCGCCTGGCTTTATCAAGTTTGCACTTGGGGAAAATGTGAAGCAGAGCAATTGGGGCGATCAGTTTCACACCCGCTACCCACAGACGCGCATGGGTGTCGAGCAGTTTATCCGCGATGCATTTGTGGCGGCCCAAGATTATCGCAAGCAAATGAAGGCCGCCGGCGGCCCCAATGCCATGCCGATGCGTCGTGATTTACAGCTGGAGACCTTGCTGGAGATCATGGATGGCAAGCGCTTCATCACCTGCCATAGCTACGTGCAAAGCGAGATCATCATGCTCATGCGCCTTGCCGAGTCGCTCGGTTTCAAGATCAATACATTCACCCACGTTCTAGAAGGCTACAAAATCGCGGACAAACTACAAGCACATGGCGCGACTGCATCGACGTTCTCAGATTGGTGGGCTTATAAATATGAGGTCATCGATGCTGTGCCTTACAATGCGAGCATCATGCAAAAGATGGGCGTCAATGTCTGCATCAACAGCGATGATGCAGAAATGGGCCGCCGCCTCAACCAAGAGGCCGCCAAAAGTGTGAAGTATGGCGGGATGAGCGAGGAAGATGCATTGAAAATGGTCACCCTCAATCCAGCCAAGGCATTGCATATCGACCAATACGTCGGCAGCATTGAGAAAGGCAAGGATGCCGATCTTGTACTCTGGAGCGATCACCCACTCTCGGTCTATGCCGTCGTGCAAAAGACATTTGTCGATGGACGGCTCTATTTTGATCGGGCCAATGACCATGCGCTTTCACTGTTTGTGAATGCCGAGCGCCAGCGACTCCTCCAAAAAATGATCGACAGTCCCGAGAAGGACAAGAAAAAATTTGAAGGTAAAAATGGCCCGCAGATCCACCATTGTGAGAGCCAAGGCGAAGGAATGGAGGAGGAACAATGAAAATGATTACATCGACCATGCAAGGTTTGAAAATAAACGTGTTGGCAGCCGTGGCCTTTTGCATGTGTACATGGCCGCTAGGCTTGCTGGCGCAAGATGTGCCCACGCCGGCACCTCCCCACAAGGGCAATCTGCTGCTGGCAAATGCTACCATTCATGTGGGTGACGGAACTGTGATTGCAAAGGGCGATGTCTTGATCGTGGACGACAAGATCACCGTAGTGGGCACGATTGCAACATTGCCGAGCAACTTGGAGCGCATTGATCTCACAGGGAAACACATTTATCCTGGCCTCATCGCGCCCGTGGTAGGCTTGGGACTGAGCGAGATCGAAGCCGTGCGCAGTACCAATGACCGCGCCGAGGTCGGGGCGATCAACCCCAATACGCGGGCCATCATCGCCTACAATACCGACAGTCGCGTCACGCCGACCCTGCGCTCCAACGGCTTGCTACTCGCACAAATCACGCCCGATGGCGACCTGCTCAAAGGATTGAGTTCTGTCGTGCAACTCGACGCTTGGTCCTGGGAGGATGCAGCCTATCTCACAGACGATGCCTTGCACCTTGAATGGCCATCGCAGCAGATCATGACCTACCCTGGCGCGCCACCGCGCGAGGAGCAAGATAAGCGCATCAAAGAGCGCATGCAGCTGGTAGAGGGTGCTATGCGCGAAGCGCGTGCCTACGCCACCGCCAAAGCGGCGGGGGTACTCACCAAAACGGACCTGCGATGGGAAGCGATGGTGCCCGTCATCAACAAAGAAAAAGCCATCTGGATCAGTGCCGAGACCGAAAAGGACATTCGCACAGCGCTCGAGTTTGCGCAGCGCCACCAAGTGCGCATGGTGCTGGTAGGCGGTAGCGATGCCTGGTTGTTGAGTGACCTGTTGCGCCAATACAAGGTGCCCGTTGTGATCCGCAAGCCGCAAAGCCTGCCCCGCACTGAGGACGATCCTGTCGATCAGCCCTTTAATGCACCCAAGATCTTGTTCAAGGCTGGCGTGCTCACTTGCTTGAGCATCGACAATTTTTGGAACTACCGCAACCTCCCTTTCCAGGCGGGTCAGACGGTCGCAAGTGGATTGACCAAAGAGGAGGCACTGCAATTGGTCACCCTCAACACGGCCAAGATCCTGGGGATCGATGCCCGCACAGGCAGCATCACAGCAGGCAAGGATGCCAACCTCATCGTCTCCACAGGTGACCTGCTCGATATGCGCAGCAGCGTAGTCGAGCATGCTTGGATTCAAGGTCGCAAAATCGACCTCGGCAACAAGCAAAAGGATCTGAACATCAAGTATTTGCAAAAATACGGCAAGCAATAGCGGCCTTGGTCATTGTTGCATCGGGCTAGCGATGCTGATTTCCATCGTAGGCATCTTCATCGAAAGTCCCCGATCGATACGATTCTGCGTTTGCTGCGCTCACTGGCGTTGGCCATTGCGGCAGCTGTCCAATTTGGCAAAGCGTTTCCTTTGGAATGGGCATTGGGGAAGGTTTCTCGACAGGATGTGAAATCGTCTCTGCCATGCTATTGGAAATTGCACGGCAACTGGTTAGATTTGAAAATGGTGCATCCTGCGGTGCCGATCTCACTTTTGTCTATTGTCTCGTTTGCCAAAAAAATACTCAAATGTCTCTCTTTCAATCTCCCCAAAAGAAAATGGAGCCCGTCCAAAAGGCGGCTGCTGTAGCCAATCCAGTGGGTTCAGAAGCTGAGAAGTCGGCTCCTGCGAAGTCCCCACCCAAATTTGGCTTTACTGATACGGGTCCGATTCAGCAAAAAGGTTTGCTCAGCGAAGCACAGATCGCGAGTTCAAAGTCTTTTTACGCGAGCAACAAAGCCGATTTTAGCCCAGACGTGATTCGGGAGATCCAAGCCAAGGTAGGTGTGGCGCAGACAGGCAGCATGGAAGATTCCACGTTGCAAGCGATCGCCAAATTTCAGCAAGGTGCTGGACTGACGGCAGACGGGAAATTGGGTTCCAAATCATTGCCCAAACTGATGACCCATGGCTTGGCCAACGACAGCACGCAAAAAGATTATGTGGCTGACTATCTGGGCATACCCTGGAGCAGTCTCAAAACTGCCAGCGAACGCGGTAGTAAAATGGTCGAGTTGATCAACAAGCAGCTCAAATTGGCGGGTGTGCCTGAGTGCGGGGTACGTGTGGAAGATTTGGGAGATGATTCTGGCCAATTTGACTTCGGGCCTTGGAGTATTTTGGTGGGAAATGATTTTTTGAGCAAAGATACCTTGACGCGCAAGGAGCAAGATGACTTTGCAAATACCGTGATTCACGAAGCGAGGCATGCCGAGCAGTGGTTCAACATGGCCCAGCTCCTCGCAGGTCGCGGCAAGACTGCGCGACAGATCTCAGACGAGCTCGGTATCCCGCTCAAAATCGCCAAAGCAGCAGTGCTCAATCCAATCAAGGCAGGCCAAGCCAAATCTGCGGTCGCCAAAAATTGGTACGAGAGTGTCTATGGGAGTGGAAGCGATCACCGCGAAGTCGCATTGGGTGATAAGGGCACCTATGAGGACTACCGCAACCTGCCCGAGGAAAGTGATGCTTGGCGTGTCGGGGACGAGTTTGATGCCAAACTCAAGGAAAGACGCACCGAAGACAAGAAAAAAGATGCAGTCAAACCTGCCTCAACTGGAAAAAAAGTCAAAGAAAAGAAGGAATAGTGGCGATGAAGTTGCTGCTTTGGACTTTGTTGTTGTGTAATCTACATTGTATGTCTGTACAGAAAAAAAACGCGCCTGCTTGCATCATGGAGCAAATCGAGGGCCTGGACAAGGGCTCTATCAATTTCTCCGACGTGCGCGCTGCGCAGGGTGTGGAAGCTGCGGGTGCCGAAACCCAGTTCTCAGTGAATGAAACGGGTGATTTCAAGGTCAAAATGACCTTCACAAAAGAAAACGACGGTGACCGCATAGCAGGGATATTCTTCGTTTTTGAACGGCCAACTACGCTTCCTGTACTCACTGCGGTATTTGGGAGATTCAAATCTGCCCCGCCTACCCCGTCTGGCAAATGGTCTGCAATCGCCCGTTATGAAACTGGGAATGCTGGACAAACCTATGCCGTCATTGCTGAGGCCCGCGAAAAGATCGCCATCAAGACGGCCATCACCAAGGTCGCTATCCGTATCGACTACGAGGACTGAGCTCGTCGCGTGCAATTGGCGCTGAGGGCATGCATAAATCAGTATTGCTGCTGGCAGCGGTTCGCAATCTTTTGCTTACTTTTCGAGCATGGGAAAAATCAATCAGCAGGAGCCAATCATCTTGTTGGGTGCTGGCTTGAGCAGCGGGCTCATGGCCGCCTACTTGGGTCGGCGTGGCTTTGAGGTGCATGTCTATGAGCGGCGCCCCGACCCGCGTGCGACCGACCTATACGTCGGCAAATCGATCAACCTGGCGATCTCTGTCAGGGGTTTGCATGCGATGAAAGATGTGGGCTTGGAAGAGGCCACACGCGCCATGTGCATTCCTATGCTTGGACGCACGATGCATGATCGCGCGGGCAAGACCGATTTCCACTACTATAGCAACGATGGCCAAAAGGCCATCAACTCCATTTCCAGAGGCGACCTCAACCTCATGCTCATCCGCACGGCAGATGCGCTAGACAATGTGCAATTCACCTTTGACCATCGTTGTATCGGCATGGACTTGGAGACAGGCGCGGCGATCTTGGTCAACGAGCGCACGGGCGAGCAGCTCAAGGTCCAAGGTCAGACTGTGATTGCCTGCGACGGTGCATTCTCGGGTGCGCGTGGCAGTTTGTTGCGGGCACCGCGTTTCAATTTTTCGCAGACCTATCATTCGGCATCCTACAAAGAGTTGAGCTTCAGGCCCAAAACCGATGGCGGTTGGCGGCTAGATGCGCACTCGCTGCATATTTGGCCGCGGGGCAGCTTCATGCTCATCGCCCTCCCAAATATGGATGGCAGTTTCACGGTGACGCTGTTTTATCCCGCAAAGGGGCCAGGAAGCTTCGAGACCCTACAAACGCCAGAGGCCGTTGTCGCCTTTTTCAATGCCGAGTTTCCAGATGCATTGGCCGAAATGCCCCATCTCGCAGAGGAATTTTTCCAGAATCCGACCGGCGAATTGGTGACGGTGAAGTGTGATCCTTGGCATTTTGAAGGGAAATGTGCCTTGGTGGGCGACGCAGCCCACGCAGTGGTGCCTTTCTATGGACAGGGAATGAATGCCGCCTTTGAGGACTGCACGGTACTCAACAATTGTATCGAAGTTGGTGGCGATTGGGCAGACACGTTTGCAAATTACAGCGCACTGCGCGTGGCCAATGGCCAAGCGATCGCAGACATGGCGGTGGACAACTACTTTGAGATGCGCGACCGAGTGGGTGATCCTGCTTGGCGCTACCGCAAAGAGATTGAGCACACGTTAGAAAAAGCTTTCCCTGGGCGCTATATATCCCGTTATGAAATGGTTTCATTCACACGCACGCCTTATGCAGAAGCGATGCGGCGCGGCGAAATCAACGAGGAGATCTTGCGCGCACTTGCCCAGCAGGCGCCCGAGTTGTCGCAGCTAGATATGGCTTATGCGGAAAAATTGATCGTCGAGAAACTCGGCTAGGCGGCAAACGAACACTTGTTTGTATGCTAGGTTGCACTTTTCTCGCTTGTTTTTGTTTATCATTGCGCCATGAAGTGGATTCGCACGCCTTATATGTATGTGACGCTTGCACTCCTGGGATTGGCTGGTGGGTTTGTCTATTGGCAATTTTGGGGATGTACCGACAGCTGCCCGATCGATTCGAGCTGGAAACTCAGCATGTTGCGTGGCGGCCTGATCGGCCTATGTCTGGCAGCAATCCTGCAGCCAACCAAATCCAAAGAGACTCAAGAAAAGGAGGCTGCATTATGAAACTGCGTAGGTTGAAATATGCATTGTTGACCATTGCGCTTTCGGGCCTCATGCTGGGGACAGGATGCCAAGCACAACAAGAAAACAAGACTGCAAATCCTGTCATAGAGGCTCCGGCCACTACTATTGTGGCAGCTGTGCAGCCGATAGCCCCCGATGCCGCTGAAAAACTGATCGCTTCAGATGCCACATTGCAGATCTTGGACGTGCGCACTCCCGAGGAGGTATCGCTCGGTGTCATCAAAGGGGCCAAGACAATCAACTGGTTTGATGCTGATTTTGCGAGCCGTGCGGCGGAGGCGCTTGATAAGAGCAAGCCCGTCTTGGTGTATTGCAAAGTGGGAGGCCGCAGTGCACAAGCCGCCAATGTACTTTTGAAGCAAGGATTTTCGAATATTTACAACCTGCAAGGTGGAATGATGAAGTGGGAAGGCGAAGGTCACCCTGTGCAGAAATAGAAGATTTGTTTGTTGGTAGAGTTTGGTTTGTAAGGAAAGCGGGCGCCAGCCCGCTTTCTGA
>JANORP010000005.1:0-84241 GCA_031415375.1 Bacteroidota bacterium
TGACCGCTTGTCGGGTGATGGATTCGTTACCCGGCGTCAATTCCCCCGTAGGGCAAACGCATCAAAATCGATGATAGCCGATGTCAAGTATGGCCACTATGGACGAAATTCCTACCCAAATTGCCATTTTCAGATGCCATACTTGACATCGGCTATCATCGATTTTGATGCGTTTGCCCTACGGGGGAATTGACGCCGGGTAACGAATCCATCACCCGACAAGCGGTCAAGAATGCCGAAATGCAAACACACCCGCTGGGAAATCTGCGAGATCCACAGAACCCCAAATCCCTTCGATTTGCGACGACACCGACGCTTGCCGATTCAGAATAAATTGAGTGTGTAACCTTTTAGGGGAGACCACGGCCTCTGGATGTTGGGCCATCGACCGTCATCCGCTGGCGATTTCGGTTCATAGCCATTGATATTGAACTGCTTATGCCGGAGGCAAATGCCTGTCCCGCAGAAGGCGGGGGTCGATAGCCCTGCGGCAGGATGCCGGGGGCTCGGGATCGATTCTGACGCTGGACTTGCGCCACGGTCATATCTTCCCGACTTTCGCAGAAAATGCGTCTTGCGAATCCATGAGAACCACCTCCCTCATTTCCATCCTGCGGCCGATTGCCCTGGCACTGCTGATCCTGTTTTCCTATTTGCGCGGCCACGCGGCCACCACTGATTTGAAAGTTGCATTGGCAATGCGCATCGATTCCCTGCTCGGCGCCACCTCGCTGCATCCCTTCAACGGCATCGTGTACATCAGTCGGGAAGGCAAAGCCCTCTATGCCCGTCGGCTAGGTTATGGCGACATGCTGCGCAAGACGCCATTTCCAACCCAACCGCAATTTGTGATCGGCTCGGTGACCAAGCAAATCACCGCAGTGATCGTGTTGCGTGCCTGTGCCGCCCGCTTGCTAGATTTGCATACGCCGATCCATCGCTACCTCACAGAGCTACCAATGCCTTGGGCCGATACGGTGACGTTGCACCACCTGCTCAATCATACCTCTGGCTTTGAAGGCCGCGACAAACCGCTCGCCTTTCGTCCGGGGGCGAAGTTTTCCTATTCCAACCAAGCCTACGGGCTGCTCGGCGATATCGTCGCCCGGGCAACTGGCAAATCCTATGAGGATTTGGTGATGGCGATCTATCGACGTTGCCACATGCGCCACGCGACGACCCCCAGCCATCAGCATGGGCACGACCTCCTCACAGGCTACACGAGACAGCCCGACGGCAGTCTCCAAGCCGAGCCCAACACGATGAAGGGTGCTACCTTGGCTGCGGGACTGCTCATGTCTTCGCCCGAAGACATCGCCCGCTGGAATGAATGCCTGCACGACCAGCGCAAGCTCCTGACCGACCAATACTACACGCTGATGACCACGCCGACTTCCAAGCGCCCCCACCCGATCTTTGGGGAAGTCGATTATGGCTACGGGTTGCAAATGACCCACGACAATGGCATTTACGAAATCAGCCATGGTGGTTATGTGCCCGGCTTCGTCAGCGTCAATTTTTATTATCCCGCGACCAAGACCAGCCTGGTGGTGATGGAAAACTTGGATTGGATGGATCCCGCATTCAAGGAGAGTTTTTACTTTGAGATGGCGATCAGACGCATCTTGCGGGAGAGCGGGCTACTTGCGCAACCCTGACGAAGGTATAGGCGACCCAATCTATGCTTCACCGCACTTGAAATCGACCCCTAAAAATGCGGTCGATTTCTTCCACCAATACCTTTACTGGCGTTCCCGCCAATTCGGAAGCCCGATACTGTCTAAAAAGGATCAATACAGCCTTGCGCTCAGATGCATCCAGTAGATTAATATCTAGCATTTTGGCCTTATTGATATCGTTGGGCTCAAATTTTTGTAGGCCATTGCCATATTCGCGCCGATTGTCCTCAAATATTTCCCGAGCGACATTGGTAAGCAAGTAGGCAAACAGGAGATCGATCTCAACTTCCCCAAAAAGGATTCCTTGCTTCGGGTAAATGCAATGAAAGGTCGTGAGATTAGAAACCATTGCTTCGTTGCGTATGAATCTGAGGCCTGTGCGATTGAACACGGAGACCCAGATAGGCGCCGGAGGGCGGTTTTCAATCGCATACCATGGGTTGCGGCTTGCTGTCAAAAAACGCTGGTGAATCCCCGACGATTCTCCCACTGATAAATAAGCCTTGACGCAGGCAGACAGCGATGGCCCTGCATTGAACAGATAGACGGAACGGTCCTTATCGCGCAGGATTTGAAAATTTTCGTCCGTAAAGAAACTTGAATCGACATCTTGAGCTCTGCAAATACAAGGCAGCAAATTCTGTGCTTGGATGCCCAGCTCCGTTGCCCTTTTCGCTGCCAAAATGAAATAATCGTTTGCGCCAGTGGCGATGCCTCTCACAACCTTCCCATAATTTGAGAAAGGCACCAAGCAATCATATTGATCCGCATTTTGTGGTTGATAATAAGACCGCCACTTTATTTCAGAATCCAATTCGTCTTGGGAGATACAATCCTTCGTCTCCATTTTAGGATAAGACGTGATCAAGTTTTCGATGATACAAAAGTCTTGGATCGAGTCGATATAAGAAAATTGCACCTTACCGCCAAAATCGTCCTTGGCCAGCAGCAATATAGAAGCTGTCGTAAGCGCATCGTCAAAAACGTTGGATTGAAAATCGACAATCACAATATGTCTCAAAACGCCACTTTCAATCAAATGGTGTTTTACAAGTTTTCCATAATCAGAATTCAAAAATTCCGACGGGATAAGATAAGCAGCCCTACCCCCATCAGCGAGTTGATGAATTGATTTCAACAGAAACAAGGGGTACAAATTCGTAAATCCATTGAGCCGTAAGGATAGTCGTGATGCAATCTCGCGAAGCACACCTTTATTGTCGTAGTCATGAAACTTAAAATAGGGGGGATTGCAAATAATCCCGTCGTATTTGTTTTCCCAATCATGGTACATATAATCTTGCAAGACGAGCTTCACACGTGAATCGTGCCCAAATAGGCGTTGCGCATGGCTCATTACAGATGCATCGATATCAAAGCCATTGATTTCAAGATCGTGATTCTGTGCAAACAAAGCTCGGGAAAACATCCCCAATCCAAAGGCAGGCTCCAAAACCGTTTTCATTTTTGGATTGCCAAGTAGCCACTTAGCCATCAAATCAGCTACTACCGCAGGGGTAAAAAATTGGGCATATTTTTTGCGATGCGTGATCGATGTCGTCGCTATGTAAGCTGCCTCTACGTCCAAGACTTCTAAAATTCCGTTTGCTACCATCACCATGCTTCCTTATTAATACCCAAAATTTGGCACAAATGACCTATGTCCAAAACGGCTGTACCACCATCAAACGTCACGTAAAATAGGAGTCGTCCGCGCCCCATTTCCTTTCTCACACTCGTGTGGGTCGGCTCTAATACTTTGCCTGCGATGACAAGTCCAGATTTTGAATTGACTTTAATGGTGGATTTATTTTGATTTTTGCTATCTCTCTCAACCCCGAAATTCCTTCCCTCATTCGCCGCATCCCCAATCATCTCCAAAATTCGCTCAAAAGAAATTCCATAGACTTTGTCAAAGAAAACTTGAAAATAAAAGTGTGGCACTTCAAATGTATCTATCCATTTTTTGACGACGATTAAATCTTCTACTTTGGGAGTTATCGACAAATAGTCACGCTTCTGCAGCTCCTTCAATTCTTTTTTCAAACTTCTAAAGAGGTCACTTAAGGCTAGTAGCCTTGCATTTGCACTCCAACTTGGGACTCTGAAATCTACAACACCCAAAGTCGTTTCGGAGAGTTGATTTAGAAAAGCAAGATACGCTGACTTATTAGGCAACGCCAGGAGATCGCCATATTTTCCTAATATTTCATCTCTAATCTCAAATGCTTTTTTTGTAGCACGATCAATACGTATATTGGTTTCTGCATCATATTGATCGATCAAAAAGGAACTTGATCGCACTTCAATCCCCGCAATCGCTTTCTTTACATATTCTTGCAGGACATCTGCCGGTTGGCGACTGATGTCCTGCCCGAGTGTAGGATCAAAATCTCCGATCTTGAATATTAGCAAATCAGGTCGCTTCCCAATCGCATCCATTTCTCCTTGAAAGTCCCTGAAAAAAAACTTCAAATCCCGCATCGCCTGCGACAATATCGTCTGACTTGCCATATTTGACGGCAACATAGTTTGTAGCCGTCTCATTGATTGCTCGTGTTACAAGCCCCTCAGCCCAATCGCCCTGCTCTTTGTTGGTGATAAAATTTGAGGACGCCTGCGTAGGAATGCGAACGGGATCACGTGGTAGATCAAAGTCCACCAAGACTTTGGGTACCATTCCAGCAAGTTCTTCTATCCTCTTTCTATAAGCCATCGTGGGTATTCTTGCACACAGGTTATGCGAATTTCAATGTATGAGAGCCACGTCGATGCATCAAGGACGATCCCTCTATTCTTCCCGGCAAAGATAGTCCCGACGTAGGCGTTACGCAAAAGTAAGATATCCACTTTCCAAACCATTCAGCCCGCTCTCAGTTAACTAGAAGTCTTCAAAAAGTTTGCTGCATCTTACCCAAAAACGTCATGACCCTCCCCACCTACGCAAAACTCATCATCTCTATCGCTGCGCCGCTTGCGGTCGGTGCTGTCGCTGGGATCTTCACGGGTCAGGCGATCCCGACTTGGTACACCACCTTGAATGCGCCAAGCTTCAATCCGCCCAATTGGATTTTTGGGCCGATGTGGACTCTGCTGTATGTCTTGATGGGCATTTCCTTATTCATGGTCTGGAATTCAGAGCCAGGCAAGGCGCGCGACATCGCCATGGTGATCTTTGGGGTGCAGCTGGTCCTGAATTTCGCCTGGAGTTTCCTTTTTTTCTATTTCAAGGAATTGGGTTGGGCACTCACGGAAATCATTGCAATGTGGATCGCGATCGTCGTCATGTTGATTGCATTTTACCAAGTGCGACCACTCGCGGCCTATCTCAATATCCCCTACCTCCTGTGGGTGAGTTTTGCGACGGCTTTGAATGCGGCCTATTTTAAGTTGAATTGATCCCAAGGAATGCTTTTTCAATAAGTTCCAACCATTTGCCTACCACTTGCATCCATACAACAAGCCAATTATAAATCTTGGCCCCTTTGTCACGATGAAACATTTTCAGCTAATCTTCATTGCCCTGCTGTTGTCGTTTGCAGGCCACCTGCTTGCCCAGGTACCTTCAAGTTGCGCGATGCCGCAGATACTCCAAAACGCCTACCGACGCGACATCGCCAACCTAGCGACGCGCGCGATGTACCTTGCACAGAGCCCCGACACACAGTTGGTGGCCATCCCTACTGCTTGGTCTCAACCCATCGCAGACGGCATCGCAGCCGTGTTCAATGCCACGTCGATCTTGGAACGCGACAGCGTATTCGACATCTACTGTGTCCACGACCATACCGGCTCCTACCAGACGTTTCAGGGCTTCTTGGTCAAAGTCGATACAAGCTATGCTTGGACCCAAGCATGGCAAAACCTTACTACAATCACTGGCAATGCTCCATTGGACCTCATATTGCAAACCTATGACCTGCATATCGCACAGTTTTACAATTGGCCATTGGGGAATTATGCCGTGCTAGAAACAGACTCTGTTTGGAACAATCGCGCATTGCTCGCGCTATTTGGGCCCATACAAGGCATCCTTGAAACGGAGGTGAATGCCAGCATCGGGCTAGGTGGCAGGATCACCTTTGAAATGCTGACCAATGACCGATATTATGATTTCTATCATGAGTTTGGAGATTGCAGTTCGGGTTGCATCAATCGTCGCATTTGGCACTTCATGGTATCGCTAGATTGCAGCGTCACATATTTAGGGTTCGACGACTCATCACCATTCGGTTTCAACCCCCTACCCTACCCATCCAATTGCAACCTCACAACCAATATTGCGCAGCCATTGCCGATGGTGTTCCAAGTCTATCCCAACCCCGTCCAGGGGCAATTACAGATTACAGCACCCAAAGAAAACGCGATCATTTCACAAGCTGCCTTGTATGATATACAGGGGCGTAAATTGCTGCTAACGGCCAAATTTACCGACCAAGTGAGCATCGATCTCAAGGATATTGCACGAGGGATCTATTCGCTGGTCATTTTGCAACAAGGCGAGGTCGTCGAAGTGAAGCGCATCGTGCATTGAGCAGCAATATCGTCGATGGGATTGAGGAACGAAGTTTCAATAAGTTCCAATTCCGACGTGACGCAAACGTATCAACCTTGTATGATGCAAAGTGCAAGATGTGATGGGCAACTGCAAAAACCCATGGTGCTGCGTTGTCTTGTGAATCTCGCGGCTTTCAATTGCAAGATTGATCGACGATATTTTCATCATTGGGGGAAGCATGGTGTACGACAAATTCGGAAGCTATTCAAATCGCGAGCCAGAGGCTCGTGATTCCGTGAGCGTGGGAGCCAGAGGCTCCCGCTTCCATTGCCGAATTTGTGGTACCCCCGGGAAGCAAAACGAATTCAAATTCATTTTGCTTCCCCTATTCCACCACCACATACAATACATCGGGTGCCTCCCAAATCTCTGGAACCTCCCATTTGCGGAGCATCTTGGCGATGATTTTATCTGGCACCTTGGCTTTGCGCGCGGCATTTTGTGCAACCATGCGTTTGTGGGGCACTTCGACATGAACGATGCAGGTGCGGGCCTTGTACTCCTGAAACATCGCAATCAATGGGCCGCGAATGGCAGGTATAATATTGGTCGCGTTCCAGATGAAATTTTCACCTTTGCGCAAATATTCCTTGGCGCGCTCCTTGGCAGTGTTGATGATAAATCCCTGCTTGTCTTTGGGGGAAATATCAAACTCTGAGCGCAAATCGTCTAAGGAAACGACCGGCCAATCGGGATGATTTTTGGCGATCCAAGTGTCCTTGCCCGAGCCAGGCAAGCCCGACATCAATATTGCGGTGCCGCGATAGTCGTCATAGGGCTCATACAACAAGCCATTCGATGGGTTGTGGAAATATTGGAACCTTGCATGGCTATTCTTGAATTGCCAAGGGCCGTCCCAGACGCCTTGCTCCTTGCAATATTCCCGAAACAAATCGACGCGGTAGAGCAGCTCCTCTTGGTCATGGCAGGTGCGCCCGCGCACGTCGGCCTCCGCAAGCAGGGCCAGCATTTGCAGATCCATCAATTGGCTGGCTTTGATGACGAGGGCTTGCAAATCATGCTTTTGGAGGAACCACAAGGGCAATCCATGGTAACGCACCAAGTGCGCTACCTCTTCGCGCACCGCAAACGGGACGCCTTTTGGAAAGCCTTCGTAAGCCTGCCCACGCCACAATATGCGACCTTTCACAGCATGGCGCGGCGACACAATATTTCCATCATCGTCGGTATAGGTACACTCAGGTTTGGAAATATCATGTGCCAAGGCCGCCAAAAACAAGATCGAGCGTTTATGGGCCGACAGCACCTGATAATCCGCCAATTCTAGCAAAGATTCTAGCACCATGCGCGTGTGGATCCACACGTCGCCCTCGGCGTGGTGCACGGGCGATTGCGGCACGCCGCGCAGATTGCGCACCCAGGGGAGCGCATTCAGTGCTTCCCAATCCAGCGGCTGCCCCGGCGCGGGGCAGAGCGGATATGTCCATTCATTCGTTTCCATTGTATCCTCCAAATATGTCCACCCCAGCCGCCAACTGATTGGGGATGATGGGCCGGTCCATCCAGTGGCTTTCGCTGCTCATCAGCGCCTGAAAAAATCCCAAACGCACATATTTGTAGCGTTCGGCGACGACTCCATTTTCCTCGACCTTCACATACAATCCCTCCATGGTGCGCCCGTCAAGGGTCTCATTGACAACCTGATCGGCCCGTAATCCCACTGCCTCGGCGAGGCCGCGCAATTGCTGCATGTGGTCGCCGACGATGGCCTCTGAATCCACGATCAATTTCGTGAGCTGATCCATTTTTTGCAACGGTCCCTGGTGCAAAACCGGCATCGACTGCACCATCGGCAATGGACGCAGCAACGCGTGTCGGCGCACCGTGCTCAGAAATTCCATTTTCTCGAGGTCGAGGACGTCAAATTCGAGGAAATAATGCCGCAGGGCATTGTAAAAGACGGTATGCTTGGCATAGAGCCATTCTCCATACATCACGTAGCGCTCCCCGAGCACTTCGTGCAAAGGGACGGAATACATATTCGCCCAAGTCTTGAACAGGTCAAATTGACGCTCGCGAGGCCCGCCTGTGAGGTAATGGCCACGGCTTTGCAGCAACAATCGCCCATCGTGCGTGAAACTGATCCCACAATTGGCGCCGTCAAACTTCTCCTCGACGACGAGGTGCCTTCCAGCAATATTCTGAAATGGCACAGCCGTCAAGTCTTCGTCGCCAGGTTGCAACCGTGAGCCACGCAGGTGGTGCGTGCGGGGATATTTGTAGATTTGGTTCATGGGGTGGTTTTTCTGCGTGCATGCTCTGATTTTCGAATGCAAAGATAGTCGCACGAAGGCAGCTCGGCCATGAATCCCCACTTGCGGGCAGGATTTGCGTTTGAATCGCATGGATCGAGGTGTGGATGGTGGATCTCGGGGACAATTCGCAAGTGTCGGGAGCGACTTAGGCTTGCATCAGCCATCAATTTTCCAGCGCAGGCCATGAATATTTTTCAAAAAATCGCTAAATTGCTCTATCTTAAGACTTTCAGGGTCCCCAAAGGTCTGCGGCTTGGGATCATGTCGTTGCAAGTTTTTCAAGAAATCAAAATCCCCAAGATGCAGCTCCGAGTTTACATATTGCTTTTGCTTTTGCTTTGCGGCTTGTATAGCCCTGCGGTGATTCGATATGTGCGGGAGCTTCCGTTTGGTGCCGCCAATGGCACCTCATGGGCCAACGCAGTGGGTGCCACGAATTTGCAGGTAGCCATCAATCTTTCTGCCCTGGGGGATCAGGTTTGGGTCGCCGCGGGCACCTACCGCACGACGACGACGATCAACCGCAACATCGCCTTTGCGATGCGCAACGGTGTGGAGATTTATGGGAGCTTTCAAGCGACCGAAGTCATGCTCTCAGAGCGCTCACTTGCCAATGGCCCGACGAGCATCCTCACAGGCGAAATCGGCGTGGCTGGCAATGCCGACAACAGTTATCATGTGATTTCCAATCCCGCTGGACTCAACACTACCGCCATTTTGGATGGATTTGTGATCCGCGATGCCCATGATGATCGCTCGCCGACATTCACTATAGGCTTGGGAGGCGGCATCTACAATGCAGGTGGGGTGGCACCCAATTTTTGCAGCCCACAAATCCGCAATTGTGTGATCACCGACAATCGGGCACCTTTTGGAGCGGGTATTTTCAACAATGGCTACAACGGGGGTAACGCAAGCCCGATCCTGCTGAATTGCGTGATTGTGAACAATACCGCGACGATCGGTGGCGGCGGGCTCGACAATTTTGGTCTGGCAGGTACGTCGAGTCCTACGATCACCAATTGCCTGATCGCCAACAATGTTGCCTTCAGTCGCGCAGGTGGCATGTACTGCTGGGGCGGCAATGGCGGCAACGCCAATCCCACGGTCCTCAATTGTACATTTGCCAACAACCAGGCCCTCGACATCGTCGTCGGACCGCCAGGCGGCGGCGGTGGCGTAGTCGCCGACATTGAAAACGCACCCAGTGGCAGCTTCTCCGGCAATGCCAATCCCAATTTCAGGAATACGATCTTTTGGGGGAATACCACTGCTGGCACGGGCCCACAATTTTTCCTCGTCGGCAGCGCATCGTTTACGGCAACTTATTCCGACATTGACTTGGCGGGTCAAAATGCCCCCCATGTCATTTCGGGCCTCGGCACTGGCAATGTGAATGCCGATCCAATGTTTGTAAACGCGGCAAGCGGCCCTGGAGTCGATAATTTTTGGATGACGGCAGATGATGGTTATGGCCTACAGCCGGGTTCGCCCTGCATCAACGCAGGGGATAATGCTGGCACAACAGCGACAGATTTGAAGCAAGAGGCACGCATCACGTCAGTGACCGTCGATATGGGCGCCTACGAGACGGCTGCGCCGGTGTTGGCGACACATGACATCGGCTTTTGGGGAGAAGGTAATGGCGTGGAAAACGTCTTGCACTGGGCGGCTCCCAACCATTCACAAACGTTACACTATATCATCGAGCGAGGTGATGACGGATTCACATTTTCGGAACTCGGGACACACGGGGTAGGTACACAATTAGGTCATAGGATCGATTATACCTACATCGACCCGCAGCCAAGCCGGTCGATGCAATATTATCGATTGCAGCAAATTGAGCGAGATGGCAACCGTTCGGTCTCGGAGGTGATCCGTGTGGAAAATGCCTTGGCATTGCATTACCAAGCCTACCCAAACCCCACCACCGGATCGATTGCAATCAAGGGTTATCAGGGAGATGGACGCATTGATGTCATTGGCTTACAGGGCAATATTGTTCGCTCTCTGGCTGGGGGCAGTCCAACGCTCGACATCTCGGATTTGCCCGACGGCATCTATTGTTTGCTGATCAAAAAGGATGCTTATTCTGAGTGCATTCGCGTGGTCAAACTATAAACTTGGGGATGTAATCATGAAACCGTTGCAAGGGGAATTGACCAGTATTTCTCTCAAAGACTTCGCGCTCACTGGCCATTTCGGCCCGGTGACTTTGGGCATGACCAAAGACGACTTGATCACGCTCCTGGGCGAGCCGGATGGCATCCAGGATTTTGGCGACACGGTGGACGTCCATTACAGTTGGTATGAATTTTTCTGCTTGGCAGAAAACGGGAAAATCATCGGCATCCAAAACGATCACCTGTGTGTGGCGCCGCTCGAAAGTCGCCGCAGGATGGTGGAAAACCATCGGCTAAATATTTGCTTTGAAAACGAGCGCTTCCTATTCGACCCGTGGTTTTTGAAGCCTGGAATAAATATTTCCTATTTCCAAGTCATCGAATTGCTTCGGGCAGAAACCATTTCGTTTGAGGAGAGCTTCATCGACATTTCCGGCTGGCGAATTGTGTTTCCGAGTGGAGTGTACATCGATTTTGACTATGAAAGGCATTCCGAATTCAAGGACGATCCACCGATTGACAAGGCGCATTTGGTGGTGAATGCAATGCGGATGTTTGACTGGGGCATTTGATCGTCGCTTTCCAATCAACGGCACCATATTTCAGGACTGACCTTTTCACCTCCTGCTCCCGAGTGCATGGAAGACATGTTATCACAAGGTTTGTGAATTTTCGAAAAAGAGAATCTCATTGCCCCAATTTGTAGGAAAGCATTGAAACGATGTAAATTCCCTCATCGGTAGTCTCATAGACGATGTAGTGGTGGCTATTCAATTGCCAGCGGCGCTGTCCAGGCAAAGCTGCGGGTCTGCCTTTGGTGGGGTGATCGGCCAAATCTTCCGTAATTCGATAGATTCCTGCAAGATGGCGCTGAGCATACGCTTCTCCGTATTTTTCGAGAAGGAAGTCAAAAACATTCCTCAGAATGGCCCTCGACCCGATGGACCACGTTACCTGCTTCCCCATGTCTTCGACTCCTCCATCAAATCTTTTTGGGAAATCACCCTCCCTGCTGCGATATCTGCGCGACCACGTTCGATCGAGGCCTTGTCCTCTTCATCGAGGCTCGCATACCAGTCTTCACCACTCGCCGCATTGAGCAGGAGCGCATGGATCTCAGCGAGCAATGCTTGATCCTGGGTGGCCATCAGCAACCGCGTGACACCCACCTTGATGTCGGAGATACTTTCTGCTACTTTCATAAGGGTAAATATGTTGATTTTGCGCATAAGTTGCAAGTGTTTTGTGAGGGCTAAGCTGGCTTTCGCAACGCTTCCGACACCCTATGGCAATACCAATGCCAATGAAGATTTGAGCGAGGCTGCGAAATTCTTTTTTGTGAAGCCCGCCGAGCTCCTAGCCAAATGTCCTCTGCGCCATGCTTTCCTCACAAAAGCCGTAGCCGATTGGAAAAAATAATGGTAAATTTAAACGTGCGGGGAATTGCATTCTATTGCGGCTGTTGTGTGATGTTGATGCTCACCACGCATTGCACAGGCACTGCCAATCCCAATTCCTCCATTGCTTCTCACTCGACCTCCATTCCAATGACCACCAAGTCCTCCATCACCCAAATCCCTGCCCTCGCACAATGGTATGCGCGCCTCGGCCTATCCATCGAGGCGACCATAGCGCTGTTGCAGCCTGCAGAAGCGCAAATTCTCCAAAATGCAGAATACGAGCGTCTGAAAGGTCTGACGCGTGTCTCGGCACCTGCTAGTGATCCGGCCATTTATTATTTGCATCATGGCAGCGTTGCCTTGATCGTGATCGAAGACCTCAAGGTAATGTCCTTGCTCCAAGAGGACGAATTGCTCCACATCTTGGGGGCACCCTCAGCAGCTCAGGAAATGGCTTCGCAGATCGGCAAACAAGCCACTCACTTTGCCTATCCCGAGGATGGGATTGCATTTTCCGTGATGGATGGGCAGGCTGTGCTGGTGGAACTGTTTGCGCCGATTTCAATGGCTGCCTACTTGGATAGCATTTATCAGAAACCAGCCCCAGACCGCTGTAAGCACGCTTCAAATCCAAAAGAAGCCTTTCTCACGATGGCGCAACCTGAATGACGAGCGGCACCCTCAAGGCGATATTCCTTTCATTCACCCAGCTTCTCCCGCAGCCAATCTGCATCTGCGATCTGTCTTGTCGCCTCAAAATCGGCGCGGATCTTGAGGCGGCGCTTGTGGTCACCGTAGCGCACACGACTGAGTTTTTTCACAAAAAGAATGAGGTTGAGGTAATTGGTGCGGTGACCCTCTGAGATGAGTTTGTTGCGCCTGAGAAAGGTGCGAAAACTCTCGATCAAGCTGTCCAAGGCCTCGATCTCATGCAGCTCATAGTAGATTTTGAGGAGCATGACCTTGGCGTCGAGGTTGTAGAATACGTCCTCGTATTCCAATTTTTGCAGGAGCTTGAGAACCTCGCTGTAGTGCTTTTTGTAAAAATGCAGCTTGGCGAGGTTGTAGGTAAATGCATTCTCGCGGTGCTCTGCGGGGATCTTGCCTTGGTAGCTGCGGATGAATTCCTCGACCCAATCGAACTCTGAGAGGCGCAGGCCAGCGACGACGATGTTTTTGTAGTCCCAAGGGCTCAGGCTGTCGCCCTCGAGCAAGACATGCCGCTCAAGGGACTCTTGGTAAAGGCTGAAGATTTCGCGCAAAAATTCGCCATCGCCCGCATTGATGCGGCCGATGCAGTGGTTCATGGCAAATGCATAGAGGTGGCGGGCCTCATCGCGCGTGAAGGCAAGGGCAAATTGGGACAGCATTTTCCTGAGGACGGGGTATTGGCTGAGGTCGTCGGGCCTGCTCAACATCTGGTAAATCCCGAAATAGATCAAAATCGCAGGGTCATCGGCGTAGAGGCTGGTCGGCAACTGCTTCAAGAGGCCCTCCAAGAAGGGGTCTTGAAACTCGCCACCCATGACGTTGCGGTTGTTGAGCAGGGTGCAGGCGTATTTGAGTTTGTTGAACAGGTAAAAGCGATCGAGGCTGGCGACGGAGGCGTCGAGGTTGGTGACGCCGCTACGGTTGGCACTGCGCTCGAGCCAAGCATTGCGCTCAGATTGCAGCAGGTAGGCATCGAGTAGGGTGCTGGAATTGAGCAGGGGCGAACGCGGCTGTGTGGCACGATCGCTTTTGCGAAAAAAAAACTCGTAGAGACCGCTGGCTTCGCGCTCACGCAAGGCTTTGAGTAGCTGCACTTGCTGCTGCGCCTCAGATTGGGCAAATTGCTCCAAGGTGAGAAACTGACCTACGAGCGCGAGCAGCTCAGACATGAGCCGACGAAAGGCGAGGTCTTCGTAGGCCCTCAAGGGAAACAAGGCCCGCCATAGTGCCTGCTTTTCCCGCCCTTGGCCGCCATGGAGCAGCAGCTCTGTGAATTGCACCAAGGTGACATTGGCGTTGTGGTAAGGCGAAGCCACAAATTTGAGCAGTCGCGCTGCTGCTTTGTGGTCTAGCAAGGCCAATATTTCACTGAGCTTGGAATCTTTCATTCCGACAAATTACCAATTCTCGCCCGCATATTCATTACCAAACCTCCAAAAATAAATTTCCATGCCCAATTCAGAAGAAAATAGATTCCGACAAATCATCCAAAATGTACTTTTTCACCCTTCTTGTACTGCCCATATTTGTACTGTGCCAAAGCCACTAATGGTTTTTGCCCAACAGGATATGCGTATCAACACTGAAAATATCTTTTTGAAGTCTCTGTCTTACAAAAATCTCATGCGTGACAAAATCTACCTTGTTTTGCTCTTTGCGTTTGTCTTCGTCGGCAGCAGCACCTTGCTGGCCAGCCACTTGACGGGCTCGACGATTACCTACGAATGTTTGGGTGGCAGCATCTACCGTGTACATTTGCACCAATATGCCGACTGCCAAGGAATTGCACCGACAGCACCTGCTTCGTTTGGCGTCGTAGGCACCGTCCCTGGTTGCACGGCACCAACGGCGACAGCCTGGACACTTTTGAGTTCCAACGAGGTCACCTACCTTGCTACGCAATTTGGCACCCAATGTGGCCCTGGTCCTTACCCAGGCGTGAGAGACTACCACTTCATCCGCGACTACAACTTCAGCGCGGTCAATTGCAGCAAATACAAACTCACCTGGACCTCCTGCTGTCGCAATGGTAGCAACAACAGCATTGCCAATGCCTCGGCAGTGGGCATGACCGTGGTCACCGACACGATCGACCTGAACTTGCCAGGCTGCAACAGCTCGCCCGTATGGCACAATGCGCCCCCCAGGCTTGCGACTGCGCAACATGCCAACTATTTTGATCTGGGTGCCACCGATGCCGACGGCGATTCACTTGTCTATAACTTTGCCTATCCCCTCGATGGCAATGGCAATCCTGTAGCTTACAATTTTGGTTATGGCCTTGCGAATCCACTAGGCAACAACTGGCAAGCACGCCTCGACCCAGAAACCGGCCTTTTGAGCCTGATTCCAACGGGATCTCCTGTGACCGCCACGATCGCCATCCGCGTGATTGAATATCGCAATGGCGTAAGGATCGGCAGTGTGCTCAGGGATTTTGAGATCCTAGGCTTGCAAGCCCTTCCTGGATCCTCCAATCTACCTACTATTTCAGGGCCATTCAATCTCACGGGAGCGGTCATCGTCGGCAACGAAATCTTTGTGCAACCTGGTGGTAGCGTATGCATGGATTTCAGCGCCAGCGATGCCGACCCCGGATTGGCGACGCAGCTGAGCTGGATGAGCGACCTCAACGGTGCCACGCTCACCGATACCTTTGGCAATGGTCCCGATACCGTATTGGCTGTCGGGCCATGGGTGAGGGTCTGCTGGACGGCCCCATTGGCCCTCACCATCGATACCCTCACCATCACGGCCATTGACACCGCCCTACAACTCAACAACATGGTCGTGGCACAGTACGCCTTCAGGGTGATCGATACCGTCCTCGTGTGGCCGGGCGATGCCGACAACAATTTGATTGCAGACGTCTTTGACCTGCTGCCGATCGGCTTGGCCTTTGGCAGCACCGGGACGCTACGCCCAGCAGCCAGCAATACATGGGTAGGACAGTCATCGACTCCATGGCTCGATACCATCCCTGGTGGCTTGGATAAGAAATTCATTGACTGCGACGGCAATGGCCTCATCGACAACGACGACACCCTCGCCATCACCCTCAACTATGGCCTCACGCACACCAAGGGCAATATCCCAGTGGCTCGTGGCGCTGCCGTCGATCCAGTGTTTAAGCTCATTCTCCCCAGTAGCGCTAATGTCGGCGACACCATCTGGGCCCCGATCATGCTGGGAGATGCCACTGTGAATGCAAACGATGTCTATGGCTACGCCTTCAGGTTGCACTACGATGCCTCCCTGATCGATAGCAGCTCCTTCTGGATCGATTTTGACAACAGTTGGGTCGCCGTGGGCGGCAATGCGATCGACATGTCGCGCAATCATCCCACCCTCAACCTCTGTGATGCGGCCCAAGTGCGCACCACTCAGACCACCGTCTCTGGCATGGGGCAGGTAGGCCGCGCACACTTTGTGATCATCGACAACATCGATGGCAAGCGTGCTGCGGTCGATTCGGCCACGCTCCACATCGACTTCATCGACGTGCGTGTGATCGGGCTCAATGGCGAGACAATCACTGTCGATGCCTTGTCTGACTCCATGACCGTCTATCAAAGCTCGGTGGATTTTTCACACCCAGCGCCAGCCGCCACGATCGAATTGTATCCCAATCCAGCACATGACCGCGTCACCGTCAAAGTGCTAGGGCAAGACATCGAGCAGGTCGAGGTGCTGAACCTTCAAGGCCAATTGCTGATGAGCAAGCCTGCACAACAAAGCCACCGCATGACACTCGACATGCGTGACCTCGCCCAAGGCATGTATTTCGTGCGCGTGAAAACACAAGGTAACTGGACCGTTCAAAGAATTATTCTCGAGTAAGCAAAGGGGTAATGCGCGGAATATTGTTTTCCAATTTCTAAAAAATGTCGGCTCTAATGCCGGCATTTTTGTTTTTGAGGGGGGATCAACAACAAAGATTAACCACCAAGATCATTCACCAAAACAGCAACAATCATTGCTTGTCGAGCAACAATAAAGGCTTCATTCATCAACACTTTGTCCGCGGCCAAGTCTCTCGTCATTGCCAATTTCGTTTGTGCATAAACTTTACGCTTATCCTTAAAATCGAAGTTTTTGGCTTTGGAATTCATGCTCTGTGTAAGCAACGTAAGGTTACCTAAGCAGTTGAGGTATTGTTTTCGAAAGCCTATGGAAAAATCTTGCGTCCAATTCGAATCAGGGCTTGGGTTTTGAGGGATAATATGCTCCAAGGTTGCGATTCCAAAATCCAGCGATTGCTCTATAATGTCCTGCGGCGTTTGATTCTCCAATGCCCAATAATATCTAACCATCAAAAGTTTTGCAGTCTCAATGTCCTTGGGATCATTGAGCCTGCGTTTGAGATCAAATCCTTGGGCGATTTCTTGCGCTAGGGCGGCAAGTGCATCGTCGTATCTGCCTGTATTGAGGTCTTTGACCGTAGCGTAGATGAGGCTAGCGCGAAAGCGGTTGTTGGGTTCCAACCGCACAAACAAAACATAGCGTTCAAGTGCTCTGACAAAAGCCAATTGCTGCCCCTTGTCGCTCACATTGCGAAACAGTGCCATCAATAGATTCAAGACGTAGGTGGCGTTCCCGCTGTTCATCAAAAATTGTATCCTGTTTCGCAGTTGTTTGTCGGGAAACTGCAGGTGTACAATCTCAGTGTAAATCTCAAGGCTGTGCTCAATATCTTCGTAAAAAAGCTCTACCCTAGACTTCGCGAGTGTATCTTCAAATCCACGATTGAATATACTTTTCTTCAGTTCATTGAAAGCCGTGAATTCTTGGTTTTTCCCCAATTTGCTTTCGACGTAGCGATTGATAAAATCTGGCCGAAAATCGTGATCATCCTCCAAAACTCTCCACTTTTGGTTGGGATCCAATGTTGCATAGCGCTCAGGAGATCTTGCCTTGAGCGCACTAAACTCCTTAATCAAAAAATTCCGGAAAAGATCCTTGTTGGACAGCGGAAGGCCCCGGTTATTGAGAATTTCGAAAATATGATAGGAGTCCTCAAATGTCGGGGATTGAATGCGTATGAGCGTCACTTTATATTTAAGAAATTCTATGAATTCATTGAGCTGTAAGGCTAATTCGTAGGTAAGAATTCCCGCAAACAAAAACTTCTCCCGTAGTTGGTCAATCAAGAACTCACGGTTATTGAAAAAGCGTGCCGAAACAGTCTTTTGTTCCTCTGTCGCCTCTCGCAGGTTGAGTTGAGAGATATCACCGCACTCCATCACTGTCTTCAAGACATCATCATAGTCAAACCCACCAAGCCGCGCGATCTTTACTTTTTTCTCCTGGAGAATGGCACCAAATATTTTCTTATTGAATACCAGTGAATCGATGACGGCCTCAGCATCTCTGATGAAGTTTTGCAATTCCTCTACACGCCCTTCCTCAAGTTGTTTCTTTGCACCCACTTCTGCGAGCAGGCACTTGATCGCAACAAACAATATCGTAAGCGTTGTAAGTCGTTGTTGCCCATCCACAACTTCAAACTCCCGTTTGACCGTTTCATCCCCGATCACGACCATAGATCCCATGAAATAAATTCCGGAATCCTTGCTTTCGAAAAACTCGATCAGATCTTGCCACACCACATTGACCTGATTGTTTTTGTCGCTCTTGCCGATGCAATCCCATGAATAGGGACGTTGATATTCCGGGATGACGTAGGTGATGCCATCTCCGAAAAAATCATTCAAAACCTTTTGCTCAGGAATAAATTTCATATCAGAACGACAAGCTAAGCGCTACGAATTTCGCAAATTTTGCGTTGATCGACAAACGGCTGCGATGGCTCAATTCGGATACCCTGGATCCAACTCTGCCTGCTTGGCGAGCATCTCGGTGCGCACGCGCTCTACGAGGGCGGGCACATCCTCTGGCGTCATCCCGACCGTGGAGATGGGTGCTAAAAAATGCTGGGTGATGATGCCTGGCCATATTTTGCCAAACTTGGCTTGGGGCATTACGCGGCGGGCATTGATGGTGACGATGGGCAAGAGGGGCACTTGGGTCGCGACTGCGAGCTTGAAGGCACCGTCAAAGAAGGGCTGCATGGGTTCTTGAGTGCGGTTTTGGGTCCCCTCGGGGTAGATCATCAGTGTCTCGCCAAGGGTGATGCTCTCGACCATGCGCTCATAGCTTGCCTTGCGGCTTTCGGGGCTGCTGCGATCGACCATGACGCCAGATGTCTTGAAGATGAAGCCCATGATCGGCACCTTGAGCAACTCGCGCTTGGCAAGCGTGCGAAAGGGCGCGCGAATGTTCACATAAGACACGGGCGTATCTAGGAAGCTGTTGTGGTTGGTGACCATGACCATGGGTTGCTGCCCATATTCATCTTTCCAACCCGTCTTGCGAAAGCGCAAGCCACAAATCATGCCCCAAAACCAAGCCCACGCACCCAAAATGCGATCGCTGTAGGGCAATGCCTTGCGACGCGACATGAGCTTGCCCCAGAGCAGGAAAAAAAATGCCCACATCATCGTCGAAATGAAGGTCGTCGCCACCCAGACGACATAGATTTTTTGGATGATCTTTTTGATAAGCGCTTACCTTTCTATCAATATGCGTTGGCTGCCGACGCGGCCTGCCTCGTCTCGTACCGTGACCAGGTACCAGCCAGACGCAAGATAAGCCTTTTCCAGCGCAACGGTCGCCTGATTTTCGATGGTGGATTCATGCACTAGGCGCCCCTCGCCATCGCACATCCTGACCTCATAAGTGCCCGTCGGCATCGGGAGTTCCAAGGTAAATCGCCCATCGTTGGGGTTGGGATAGATCTTGAGGTCCAATGCTAGCGGCTGCTCAGCGGCGGCAGCAAAATTCTCATACGTCCCCAGTGCATATTCTCCCTGCAACAGATCCAAGGCCACGATATTTCCGATCTTGTCGTTGGGGCTGCCCATGTTGCGCACGACGCCGGTCACCTCCTGCCAATCAAAGGCCGCCGATGGACGGTAAAACAAGATCAAGGAATCTTCGCCGTTGGTCATCCACGTGTGGTCGAGGAGACCTGCCGTCGATGACGCCGTGCCGTTGTAGTAAAATTTGCCTTGCGCATGAAATCCGCTAGGGAAAATGCCCCGCACGCTCCAATACCTCGAATTGCTGATTTTGATGCCGGGCCTAGGGGTCCAAAAAATGTCTGGCGAGACCCAGTTGTGGGTGACTTGCACCCATGCACTATCGGTGATGGCATCGACTGTGGCGTCAAACCAAGTATTTGGAAAGGCATTTGCGCCAATGGTCTTGATGGTCCTGTAATTGTCGGTCGTGGCATCTGCGACCCACTCCTCGGGATCGATGATCACGGCAACGGTTGGAAACGCGTGACCGATGTGGACAGAATCCGTAGGGCCTGTGATCACCACCGTTGTATCCAAACGCTCCCAATTGGCACCCAACAAGCGGATCGGCACGACCAAGGAATCGCTATAAACGCTGGCAGTACCCTTGAACCGTTGTCGAAAGAACATATAGGTATGGTCCAATCCGCCGGCATAGGTGTAAAACGAATCGAGCGAGACATGTACAAAGCCGCCTTGGTGTACCCAGGAATCAAAAAAGTTTTGCAGGTTGCGACCTGTGCTTGCCTCCAAACTCAGGCGCAAGCTGTCACTGTTCACATGTGACCAGCGGTAGGTATTGAGGTATTGGGTGATGGCAGGAAAAAATGCGGCATCGCGCAGCTGCCCACGTAGGCTATGCGCGACGAGGGCGCCGCGGCTATAGGTCGTGCGCCCGTATGTGTAGGCATGTGGCATGGCCGAGAGGGCTTGATATCCGCCATCCTCGACATAGGCGCGCCGCAAAACATCGCTGTGCGTGCTGCGATTGTAGTTTTTGTAGGCCCCAAAACTATAGGCGGCCTCCATGAAGATGGATTCGCAGTAGCTGGCCCAACCCTCATTGAGCCACATTTCGCCTTCCTCTTCACAGGTCACGAGGTCGCCAAACCAGTGATGGCTCGCCTCGTGGGCCCAGATCGTCTCGTAGGCTTGCCCTTGGCTCAGCAGCACCCGTGGATAGGCAATGTTGGTGGCATGCTCCATTGCGCCCACGCTACCATTGGTCGGCTGATTCACAATCACATAGCCCAGCCGCTCCCAGGCATAGGGGCCAAACCTGTTTTCAAAGGCCGCAATGCCCGTGAGGAGGCGTTGCGCTTGCGTTTTGGCTGAGGTGGTATCACCGCCAAGGGCATAGATATCATAGGGCAATGTATCGCCAGAAATACTCACAAACGAACGCGCAACATGGACGTAGGGCGCGACGGCAAAGCTGGCAAGATAGGTCGGGATATTGTCCCTGAGCTTCCAATGCTGGGTTTTGCTAGCGCCACCACTGCTGGTCGTCGATTGCAATGTGCCGTTGCAAATGGCCATCAGGCTGCTATCGACACGCATATAGAAATCGAAATAGGCACGATCGACAAAGTTGTCTTTGCAGGGAAACCAGCTGCGTCCATAGACATGCGGATCGGTCGTGAGGCCCACGCCGAGATTGAAGATGGCATTCGTGACGAAATACACGCCACCAAATCCGCCGGCGTCGAGCGCACTGCGGCCTTGGTACCAGACGGTGACATCGACCGAGTCACCAAGGGCGGGGGCGGCGGCTGGATGGATGGCCAGCAGGGTGTCATTGTAAGAATAGGGTGCAGAGACGCCCCCGACCTTCACACTATCGACTTGGTAGCGCAGCAGGTCGAGGGTGATGGAGGAAAGGCTAGGAACCGTCGCGACCATGCGCACCACTGTGTGGGCATGGATTGTTTTGAGCGCCGTGGTATTGACCATCGTATCCACATGGATTGCATAGTGGATCACGTCGAGCGAATCGGAATTGCTGGCTTGCAAAAGGGAGCCAAACAAGAGCAAAACAAACATCAATAAATTGCGAGAAGGGTGCATTTTCTTTTTCCAATTGATGCCCCCAATTTAGCTAATAAAATCTAAATCAGGGAAACCGCTGTCGCGGAGAACAGCGCACAGGCACTCAGGCGATGTCTTTCAAGAAGCCGTATTTTTTGCGGTATTGATCGAGGTAGGCCTTCACGCCTCTGTGCTCGGGCTTCTCCAATGCAGGGTCATTTTCAATCAGGGCAAACGCCGCCTCACGGGCGATCTCGAATAGGTCGCCATCTTCAAGAAAATTGGCGAGGCGCAATTCTGGGATAAGCCCGCTCTGGCGGGTGCCTAGAAAGTCGCCGTGACCGCGCAGCTTGAGGTCGATCTCAGCGATCTTGAAGCCATCGTGGGTATCGACCATGGCACGCAGCCGCTTTTTGGCATCGTCGCTCGTTTTGGAACCGCTCATGAGGATGCAATAACTTTGGTCGGCCCCCCGCCCTACCCTGCCACGCAGCTGATGTAGCTGCGATAGCCCGAAACGGTTGGCATTTTCGATCACCATCACGGATGCATTGGGCACATCGACTCCCACCTCGATCACGGTCGTGGCGACCAAGATGCGCGTGTCGCCACGCTTGAAGCGCTGCATCTCAAAATCTTTGGCGTCTGATTTCATGCGCCCATGCACAATGCCGACCTTCTCGATGCCAAATCGCCGTGTGAGCGCCTCATAACCCTCTGTGACCGCGATCAAGTCCAGTTTCTCATTTTCCTCGACCAATGGATAGACGACATAGACTTGCCGCCCCTCGTCGAGCTCCCTTTGCATGAAGCCAAAGACTTGCAGGCGCTGCGCCTCGGTGCGCACGGCGGTGATCACTGGCTTGCGACCCGGCGGCAACTCATCGATCTTGCTCACGTCGATGTCCCCAAACAAGGTGAGGGCCAGCGTGCGCGGGATCGGCGTGGCCGTCATGACCATGTTGTGAGGATTCAGATCGGCTTTGCCCCAAAGCTTGGCGCGTTGCATCACACCAAATTTGTGCTGCTCGTCCACGACCACCAGCCCAAGCCGCTTGAACCGCACATGGTCCTCGATCAGGGCATGCGTGCCGACGAGGATGTCGATGACGCCTTCGCGCAATTCCAAAAGTAATTGCGTGCGCGCGGCGCCCTTGACACTGCCCGTGAGCATGGCCACTTTGAGCCCCATTGGGGCACAATAGGCTTTCATCTTGGAATAGTGCTGCTCGGCCAGGATCTCGGTAGGCGCCATCATCCCGGCCTGGAAGCCATTGTCGATCGCGAGCAAGATCGACATGAAGGCGACCATCGTCTTGCCCGACCCAACGTCACCTTGCACGAGGCGGTTCATCTGCACAGGCCGCTTGAGATCGACCCTGATCTCACGCAAGACACGCTTTTGAGCGCCAGTGAGCTCAAAAGGAATGTGTTTCTCGTAAAATTCGGTGAAGTATTTGCCCACGACTGGAAATGGGTGGCTGGGACGCAGGGGCTGCTCCACCAATTTGCGATGGGCCATGATGAGCTGGAAGAAAAAAAACTCTTCAAACTTGAGCCGGTCTTGGGCCTTTTGGAGCATCTCGAAATCGTCGGGAATGTGAACTTGGTGAAAGGCATTCCGACGCGAGAGCAGGCCATATTTTTGCATGATCCATGGGGCTAGATTCTCATTGATCTCATCCTTGCCGAGTTCCATCATGCTCGCGACGATCGTCCTGAAACCCTTGGAGTCCAAGCCAGCGACCTTGAGTTTCTCGGTGCTGTTGTACAGTGGAATGATTTTGAGGCTGTTGAGCAGATCCTCTGGGCTTTTGCCTTTCTCGATCTCAGGATGGGCGATCTGTATGCTGCGCCCAAAGATGCGCGGGCTACCAAAAATCACGATTTCCTCGCCGATCTTGAGGCTTTCCTTGATGAATTTGATGCTCTTGAACCAGACGAGTTCGACGGTGCCCGACCCATCTGAGAATGTGGCATTGAGGCGCATTCCCTTGGTCCCTTTGGCCTCTTCGATCTCGGTGATCTTGCCTAGCAAGGTGACCTGCGCCATTTCTGAGCGGATGTCACGGATGCGATGCACCTCTGAGCGATCCACATATTTGCGGGGGAAATAGCTCAGGAGATCTCCATAGACCATGATGCCCACCTCGCTGTTGAGCAACTCGGCACGTTTGGGACCCACCTTTTTGAGATACGTGATTTCCTGCTTCCAGAAATTGAACACCGCCATGGGGGGCAAAATTAGCAAATTTGGCGATGGCCCATCCACGATAGGGCGAAGTTACTCGCCAATCCAAGGCCACATTGACCTAAATTGAAGTCAGGGAGCGATGCTGGATAGGATGAGGGGAAATGAAACTTCAGCCTAGAAATAGCCCACAATTGGGACAATCGACCTCGCCCCTGGAGACTTTGGCGTCGCAAGCGGGGCATTGAGCGGGCATGTTGGCCAAGTGCACATCAAATATTTCCATCAGGCTTTCCTCTGCCTGCTCCTTGAGTTCACTGGGAATGAAGAACTGCATCGGACCGCTCAAGCCCATGGCTGCATCGCCATAGATGCCATACAAATTGTCTCCCCGCATACAATAAGGGAGTCGTGCACGGTCAAGCAACATTTGTATGCGAATCGATTCCCCAAGGTTGGAGGCGCTGGCAATCGGAAACAAAACTATCCTTTGCTCAGCCATGGCACATCAGCGGATAATCGTAACAGGCGTCGTTTCAATCACATTGCTATGATTACCAGCCCGATCCACGATATAGACCCGAAACGTCAAAGGCTCCTCGGCGATATGCCAAGGTGGGGTGAACAAGGAAATGGAGATCTCGCCTTGGATCGACGGTTTGCGTGTCTTGGGTGTAATGCTTGAAAAGTGGTAGCCACTGAAACGCCCCGTATTGTTGGCGAAAGCTGGACGCATGTCCTCCACAAAGATATTTGTGACGACATCGCCGATATATCCTAAATCACCATCTCCATCTTGATAATGAAAGGTAAGCGAAAGCTCATCTGCCGAATTCTGTGTCGGTGTTGGCGGCGTGAGGCTCAGAAATGTAATGGCAGGCTCGTTGGGAAAAACGGGCTTGTCATCGCAGGCGAAGAGCAGCAAAAATGCAAGTGGTATGAGGAGTGACTTTTTCAATGCACAATTCTTTCAGGTTCAATTTACGGAGAATCTCCGCAAGCACAACACTCCTGTGAAAAACGTAAAAAACTTTCTATTGTTGCGTCCAGATTCGAGAAACTTGGCCTTTGTCTGCTAGCGGGCAGGCCTACTCGTAAGGGATCATTTCAAAACTACCCAAACCTAGATCGACAATGATCGTCATGGCCTCTTGGGAGTGCAATTTATAGGAATGGCTGGTAAAGGTATTGTCGCTGGTGTGGACAAACCCGTCAGGAATCTGTGCCGATGAGAATACAGTCCCGTTCACGACAATTTTGAGCGGTGCATCTTGATGGACTAGGAGTGTGCATTTGCCAGCACCTACCCCGATATGCACGGTCGATTTTGTTTTCATCTCAGCGCCGACAACGATCTTGGTATCGCCAATGCCATTTTCGATCGAGACCTGCTCGGCACGCGCCCAGTCGAGGTTGCGCACCACGATTTTGGACATGCCGCTGCTCACGTTGAGAAACTTCATCGGCACAGCATTGGGTTTGGTATAGCTGATGAGGACGTCTGCTGCACCAGAGACAATTTCCAAAGCCATCATGCGCAGGTCGCTCAGGTCCAACCGTGCACTTCCATAACCGAGATTCATTTTCATGGCCATTGGTGCGAGCGGGTCGGCAGCGATGTCCATGATATACTTGGCGGGATCGTCGTCGATCGTCATGCTCCCCGAGACTTGGTAGCTCACGATCGAGTTGCTTGCACCACGCATGCTTGTCTGGCTCTGCGCACAATTTGATTTGGTCTGCGCACCCATCGAGATCGTAGTACGCAAGTGCTGCTGTGGTGTGGTGTCAATGTCACAAATCGGGAAGGGCTTGCCTGCGGGCAGGTGATAACGGGCTACGGTCACTGCGCCACCGCTACATGGCGCGGGAGCAATAAATGTCTGCCCCAGCGGCACTTGAATGAAGTATTCGTTCAGCTCAAAAAAACGACTTGTGGGGATTGTATCGGCGTGACCAGGCTTTTGGCAAAGGCCAACAGCAGGCAACAAAATAGACAATGTAGCACCCAATACGATCCGAAACATGGCTATACTTACGATCTAAATCCAATTAGGTTGGGGGTAGGTGTGAAAAAAAATGCACCTTTTTTCATTGATCGTCAAAGGGTACCGATGGCTGCCAAATACCTCGTCTTTCCCATCGTCCCTTTGCGAGGCAGGGGCTACACAAAACCGCTGCCCTACAAATCCTAGATTGCGGGGCAGCGGTCCATCGGAACCCTAAAATCTATTGGTTACAGCTTGGTGATCTTCTTCATCACCTTGCCGTTTTTGCCGGTCATATTCAGATAATACATGCCTGCATTCACTTTGCTCATGTCTAGGCGCAATGCGTTGTGACCGAGGGTGGCATTCAGATCGAATTCCATGGTCATTTTGCCAGCCGCATCCCTCAACTCGAAATGCAGCACATCGGGGGTGGGAGCATAAAAAGAGAGGTTGATAAAGTCAGAGGCGGGCAAGGGGCCCGATTCGCCCCAAGCCAAGGCATCTGGGGCCGTGAAGGCGGCCGTGACGACTTCGGAATCATCAGATTGTCCTGTCTTATCGACTTGGATGATGCGGTAGCGATTCTCACCAGACATTGGCGACCGATCCAAAAACTCGTAGGCGAGCTGCGAATTGGAGTTGCCAACTGCAGGAATGCGACCGATTGCTTGATATTCTCCGCCATCAATCGCCCGCTCGATCGAAAAATAGTCGGAATTGACCTCCGTAAGTGTAGTCCATTTTACCTTGATGCCTGCTCCCATCGTCAACGCCTGCAAATCTCCCCAAATGACTGGGAAACCTCCCAAATTGAGCATCATGTCGGGATTGGGGTAGCAACCGCCGACCGGGTTGCCGCCACCTTCCACACCAAACACCCGCAGGGAATCGGGAACCATATTGACGGTAAAGCTGAAATTTCTACAAAAGGACTGGACATTGCCACAGAAGAGGTTGGAGTTCACACACCCATAAGGGCTATTGCTGCAGGGGATATTGGGGCCAAAATAGCCGGGGTCTGTGTAGGTAACCTCCCCTTGTATTCCCCAATAGGGATCTGGCCCCACATTGGTGCCCGGCATGGAGCAGCCCATAGGACCGACCATATTGGCGGGCGTGAAGGATATCACACTGAAACTGGGATCGCTGTCCCAAAACCCAAAAAAGACGGAATTGGTAGATTGATCGCCACCCTTGGTCGCGCCCGTGATTCCCATGCCCACACATAGACGCACAGTGATCACAAATGGGCCTAGGCCCGTGCCGGTGATCGAAACCAAGGAAACATCCGATAGGTTGCAGGCCTGCGTCATGCTACGCGTCATCACGAGTACGAGCAGGGTGAACGCAAACATTTTCAAGCTGAAAATTTTCATAGTTGTGTGATTCTTTTGGTCAAAAGATTGTTTTGTCCACCGACCATGAAAATCGGCAACATGATGAGAACCAATATACTCTACAAACACCGCAAAAACAAATCCGCTGCACCACATTTCAAAAATGGTGCAGCGGAGCAGATGGGATGCGATACCCCTTAGAGTTTTGTAATTTTCTTGACGACCTTGCCATTCTTGCCGATCATGCTGAGGTAATATGTCCCAGCATTGACCTTGCTCAAATCTAGCCGCAGTTCATTGCCACCGAGCACAGCGCTCACATCGAGGTCCATGGCCATTTTACCCGTCACGTCACGCAATTGAAAGCTGATGAGATCGGCAATCGGGCTATAAAATCCAATGTTCACAAAGTCAGATGCAGGATTGGGGCCGACATCGCCCCAACTCAAGCCATCGGGTGTGGTATAAGCCACCTCGATCGCCTCCGATTCAGTAGATTCACCAATCTTATCGACTTGCACGATGCGATACCGGTTCAAGCCAGCCTTGGGCGACGGATCCATAAAGTCGTAACGCACAAGCGCGTTGGAATTGCCGACGGCAGGAACTTGACCAAGCTCTTCATAACTCTGGTCTTCGAGTGCACGCTCAATCGTGAAGAAATCGGAATTGATTTCTTCCAAGGTTGTCCATTTCAACTTGATGCCTGCACCAGCGTGCCTGCCTTCAATATCTCCCCACACGACCGCAAGTGGCGGCACAAAACTCACTTTCATGTCGGGGTTTGGATAACAACCACCTACGGGATTGCCACCGCCCTCAGCCCCAAAAACACGCACGGAATCGGGAATTTGATTGACCGTAAAGCTGAAATTGGTGCAAAATGAACGAGCAGGCCCACAAAGGACGTTTGAATTCACACAACCATAGGGGCTATTGGTGCAGGGTATATGAAACCCGTAGTAGCCAGGGTCGGTGTATTGGACCTCTCCTTGAATGCCGTAATAGGGGTCTGGACCAAAGTTGTTACTGGGCATGATACAACCCATCGGGCCATTCATCGAGTTCGGCGTGTAGGACAAGACCGTAAATCCTGGGGAGTGATCCCAGAATCCAAAAAACACGGAGTTGGTCGATTGATCCCCACCTTTGGTCGATCCGGTGATGCCCATACCTACACACAACCGCAAGTTGATCACAAAAGGACCTGTCGTCCCTGTGATCGAAATGAAGGTGAGGTCAGATAGGTTGCAGGCTCGTACAATATTGCTCGACATCAATACTGCGAGTAGCCCAAGTGCAAAAATTTTAAACGTAGAAATCTTCATAATCTATAGTTCCTTCCTATTTGGCGAAACAAAACGTTGCCTACTGGCGCTAGCATGATTCCTCCATGAGTAAAGATACGAAAAAAGCAAATTCAAAGATCACCGATGTGCAAAAAACATCATCCTACACTTAGAATTGCACTCAATCGTACAATCCATCTACATGGTTGCGATGCTGAAAAATTGCACAATTACCGACGCACATGCCCTTGGCAGTTCAAGATGCATGCTAGACGTAAAGTTGTAAATTTTTATCACAAATCCAAAGACTAATTTCCTTGCTCAATCACAATAGGGTTTTCCACATCGTGCACGCACCGTTTTCACTCAAGTCCTCTTATCACGCAATGTGAAGTCTATGCCTGCAAATCTAGCATCCCTATCTGTAACAAATGGATGCAACAAACCCAAAAATTCCCAAAATGCATCCAAATACTTCTCCTGTTCTTCCAGTCTATTCATAAATCAAAGAAATTGCAGCTTCAACTGCTGGTCGATGCACGAAATTGAACCCTTTTACGGCTGGCTCAGCCTCTACTCCAATGAGGACGATGACAATTCGCCCTTTCAGACAGCTGAGCACGGCGCCTTTTCACTTGACAAGGGCGTCTATGAATACCTCGCCCATCCCCTTTGGGACGAAATCGGCTCAGACGGGCTCCTCGTTAAGATCTTGTATGCCAACTATGACGAAGGTTATGCCGTGGTAGAGCTCTTTGGTGTCTGGAACGACCTCATCCAAAATGACTATCGGCTACTCGCCGAGCATTGCCTCACCTATCTCATCGATGCGGGCATCGACAAATTCATATTGGTCGTGGAAAACGTGCTCAACATCTACTTGGATGCCGACGACTACTATGAGGCGCTGCAAGAGGAGCTTGAAGGTGGATGGATCAGTCTTTTGCGACCCAGGGCGCATGTGGTGCGTGAGATCGAACAGTATGATATCGGGCAATACTTCTTCTGGTCAGAGGAACTGGACGAACTCAATTGGCGCAAACTCAAGCCTTGGGAACTCTATGGATTGGTAGAATCCAAGATGAAGAAATTGCTGCAATGACTGCTCCGCGATAACGTAGCGCATTGCACGCGCTCGCACGCCATGCACAGCGTGGCTGCCCTATCCCCCAAAACCTACGCAAGGGAAAACCTCAGAAGACATATTTCATTTGAGCGGCAAACGAGCGCTGCTCACCAATGTTGCCAGGCAATACCGTGTATTCTTCATTGAATGCATTCTTTGCGCTCACTGAGACCTGCAAGGCTTTGGACATCTGGGAGGACAAGATAAAATCAAACAGGCTAAATCCGCCAGGATGGGACCGATCCCAGTCTGCCGAGCCAGATACCCCGATGTACAAGAATTGATCGACCGCCAATAGCGCCGACTTGTGGCGGTACTGACAGGTGAGATTCCAGCGGCCGTAACCTGCGGTTGCACTCAAGCGATGGAGCCATTTGCTGCGGTATTTCAGCACAGCTGGATTGTCGGTGCGGTGAAAAGCGGCTGATTCTGGAGAATTCAAAGCCTGGACCATGCCCACAGCGTTGTAATTGGTGGGATTCCCTTGCGGCCCCACAATGTTGCGAAGATCGACCTGCAACGAATCGACACCAGGGTTCAGATTCACAGGGTTCATATAGGTCGTACCACCGTTGACATCAAAGCGAAACTTGTCATGCGTCCATTGCGCCATCGCCGTGATCTCGAGCCCCGTGATGCGGGCACGGGAGTAGTTGCGTGCGGAAAAAACTGGGATCGCGCCAAAGATGAATGTGTCAGGCGCTATGACACCAAACTCGATCATATTTTTGTAATCCATCAAAAAGCCAGCAACATCGAGGTATCCCAGCAATGTCCGCTGCCCCTTCCCCACCAAAAATCCTTGCTTGTAGCCCACTTCAGCAGAATAGCCCTTCTCCACCTCCAGTTCAGGGTTGGAGGAGATCAGCAAGCCACCGGCATTGGTATTGAGGTAGCGCTCGGCGATCGAGGGGCTCCTGAATGCCTGCCCAAAGGAGGCGCGGATATTGGAACCCTTGGTAAACTCGTAGTTGGTACCCACCCTGAAGACAGGTGCAGCATTCACCAGCGTATCATCGATGACCCACTTGTCGTAGCGTGCCCCAAAGGAAGCCGACAATTTGGAGGTGATATTGGCATCGATTTGGGTGTAGGCAGCCGTGTTCACAGACTTGTGCTTCCCGGCATACAGCGTATCTCCCCTGATCGCATTGTAGCTCATCGTGCCACCGACCACAACTGTGAGTCGCTGATCCAGGAGATTGGTCGAGTAGTTATAGTCGTTGTAAAACATCGTGCTATAGTTGCTCTGTTGTGTGTCATTGGTATTGCTGGAGCGCAACATGCGCCCTCTGTAGGAATGCAAGGCTCCCTTTTTGGTGAGGTATTTGACATAGGGATCGATCGTCATGCGCGTGAGGAACTGCGAGCGCTTGCTGGCTGTCCCTGACAGGGCACCCAACGAATTGAACAACGTATCGCCGCCAAACGTGCGCAGCGTGTCGTTGGGGATATAACAATCCCAGAAGACAAATGTGCTGCTGGAATCAAATTTGGCGCTGGCATTGATGCCCCATGTCATACCTGTCACTGCCTTGGGACGAAACTTGGTCATGAGTTGCACCCGCCCTTGTGTGCTTGCAGAGTTGTGTTTCCAACCCGTATCATGCCAGAAATCTACCAATCCCACCAAGTCATGACGGCCTATCTTGCGGCTGTGAAAGACATTGATACCAGCATTTTTTGCAAACTTATTGCCATCCCAATCCAATCGTTTGTCTGCTGGCGCATCGTAGGCCTGCCCACGTAAGCGGATCGAAGTCTTGGGTTTTTCAGGAGCATCGGCCATAAGCACATTGATGACCCCGCCGAGTGCCGAGGAGCCGTAGAGCACCGACGATGCCCCTTTCATCACCTCGATCTGCGCGATGTTATCGGTGGGGATCATATCAAATTGGGCGATGCCGGCGTCGGGCGACAGCAGTGGCAAGCCATCCAACATCAAGAGCACGCGACTACCCACACCATAGGCATAGCCTGAGCTGCCTCTGATACTCGGCTGCCCGTCGATGATATCCACACCCGAATTTTGCTGCAAAGCATCTTTGATATCGTGGCTGATCTGCATATCGACCTTTTTGGAGCTGATCACGTCAAACGAGCTCGAGAGCTTGCTCAAGCTTTGCTGCCCCTTGTTGGCGGTGAAGACCAAAGGGTCAAACAAAATATTTTTGGGCGGGGTCGTCGCCAACTGGATCTCATAGACATCTTGGCCAGCAACCGTCTGTACCCGTATTGTGGTATCGGCGGCAAAATCTACATAGCGAAAAAGGATCCTGATTTCGTCTGCGCGCGGCAGGGTGAAAGAAAACGATCCATCCTCGCCAGTATTCATCCCCAATGCAGTCCCCACGACGACGACAGTCACACCCAAGAGGGGTGCCTTGTCCACGCCATCCACGACTTTGCCCCTCACCGTGATGTTTTGAGCCACCAGGCTCGCTACCATCCCCATGAGCAGGAGTACCCCCACGCCGACTTTTTTCAATACATGCAGCTTAGCCATATCAATCCTGTTTATTCAACACAGATGTAAAGAAAAGCAAAAAACCATTCAAGCAATGAACAATGCTTGAATGGTTTTTTGCATTCCGCTCAAAATGAATGCGTCGCAGGTTGCAGAGCCTTAGAAAACGTATTTCATCTGCACGTTGAAATTGCGCTGCTCGCCGATGATGCCTGGCAAAATCACATACTCACGGTTGGTTGCATTTTCAGCACTCACAGAGATCTGGAAAGCCTTGGTCACCTGTGCAGACACGATGAAATCGACCAACCCATAACCTTTGGGGTGTGACCGCACCCAATCTACGGAGCCAGGGATGGCTACATAGAGAAACTGGTCGATGGCCAATACCTGTGACTTGAAACGGTAGTTGCAGGTCACGTTGAATATCCCGTAACCGATCGTACCACTCACACGGTTGAGCCATTTGCTGCGGTACTTGAGCACCTTGGGATTGTCGGTGCGGTGGCCGGGAAAATCATCGGGTGAGAGCATGGATACCAACATGCCAAAGGCTTGATTATTGGTTGGATTGCCCTGTGGGCCCATCGTGTTCAGCAGATCGACTTGCAGCGAATCGGCCACGGGGTTCAAGTTCACAGGGTTGATGTAGGTGATGCCACCATTTACATCAAAGCGAAACTTGTCGCGTGTGTACTGCACCATCGCTGTCGCCTCGACACCAGCCGTGCGGGCGTGGGCATAATTTTTGGCAGTGAAGATCGGCGTGAGTTTCAGGAGGTCGAGCGTATCAGGTGTTTTCACACCAAATTCGATCATATTTTCATAGTCCATCACAAACGCAGCCACATCGACATAGCCGAGGAGCGAGCGCCCTTTGGTTCCAAAGAGGAAACCTTGGCGGTACCCAATCTCTGCGGAGTAACCTTTTTCCACCAACAAATCTGGGTTTGGGGCAATCACCAGACCGCTTGCAAAGGTATTGGTGAAGCGCTCAGCGATGGACGGGCTTCTGAAAGCTTGCCCAAACGAGGCGCGGATGTTGGAACCCTTGGTGAATTCATAGTTGGCACCTGCCCTGAAGATAGGCGCTGACTCATTTTTCTTGCCATCGATGTTCCAGTTGTCAAAGCGGCCACCCAAAGTCACATTCAACTTGGATGTAAGCTTGGCATCCATTTGGAAATAGGCTGCCGTGTTGATCGAGTGGTGCTCACCGCCGTAGAGGCTGTCGCCATTGACTTTGTTGTAGGAGCCCGATGCACCGACCACCCAAGTGAGACGATCATCGAGCATGCGAGTCGTGTACTGGTAATCGTTGTAAAACATCGAGTTGTTGCTGCTCTGCCCCGTATCGTTGGTGTTCTTGGTTTTCATGTAGCGACCACGGTAGGAGTGTACATTGTTGGCCTTGGTGAGGTATTTGATGTACGGATCCACTGTGAAGCGCAAGTTGAACTGCTGGCGGGCCGAGTTGGCCCCCGATAGGGCGCCGAGAGAATTCACGCGTGGGGTGCTGCTGGCAAATGCAAAGAATGTGTCAGCAGGATGATAGGAATCCCAGAAGAGGAATGTGCTTGTGGAGTCAAATTTTGTGCTCGCATTCACCCCCCAAGTCATGCCTGGCACAGCAGCCGGCCTGAACTTGGTCATGATCTGTGCACGCCCTAGGGTCGAGCTCGTGCCATAGCGCCAACCGCTTTCCTTCCAGAAGTCACCGAGCACGACGAGGTCATGACGACCACCAAACTTGTGGGAATGGAAAACGTTGATACCCGCATTTTTTGCAAACTTGCTGCCGTCCCAGTCGAGCGTCTTGTCATAGGGCGCATCGTAGGCAGCCCCACGCAGACGAATCGACGTCTTAGGCTTGTCGGGGGCATCGGCCATGATCACGTTGATCGCGCCGCCCAATGCACTCGAGCCATACAAAACCGAGCTCGCACCCTTCATGACCTCGATCTGCGCAATGTTGTCGGTCGGGATGAGGTCAAACTGCACATAAGACGCATCTGGAGACAACAAAGGCAATCCGTCGAGCATCACCATCACGCGGCTACCCACGCCATAGGCATAGCCCGAGCTACCCCTGATATTGGGTTGACCATCGATGATATCGACGCCTGAGTTTTGCTGCAAAGCATCCTTGATATCGCTGGAGATTTGGAGATCGACCTTCTGCTGGCCGATTACATCCATTGACGTGGTGAGACCTGCGAGGTTTTGCTCATGCTTGCCAGCCGTGATCACGAGGACATCGATCGTGATGTCTTTCTTTTGTCCCAATAACATTTCGATTTCGTAATCGTTTTTGCCGGGTTCGGTGGTCAGGGTGATTGTAGAATCCATCCCGCTATATTGAAATCGGATGTCGATCGTAGGGGCCGATTTCGTTGTAAAACGAAACGCACCATCCTCATCGGTCTCTGCCACCCGTTCCAGCCCCACGATCACAGTCGCTGCTTCCAGCGGCTCTTCAGAGTTGATATCAAGCAACTTACCCTTCACGTTCACCTGTGCCTTGAGGCTCAAGGTACCAAGGAAAAGCCCAAAAATCATTCGCCCAAATAACTTCATGGTTCTACCACTTGCCATAGAAATTCTAGTTTTGATCCAACGATACTACAAAAAAGGAAAGAACCACCCAAATTTCTTTCGAAATCGGAGTGGTTCTTTCAAGAAGGCCAAAGCCTAAAATTAGCGGACGCTCGCGAATTTCTTGGTCTGGACAAACTCACCATCGTTGATCGAGAGTTTCAAGAGGTAGGTGCCGGTCGCCAAATTTTTGGAGTCGATCACCACTTCCTGGCTGCCAGTACGCTCCATGCCATTGCTGAGCACAGCCACTTCGCGGCCGAGCAGGTCCATCACGCTTACTTTGACGACAGCATCGCTGTTCAAGGTATAACGCACAGTTGCTTGGCCAGCCACTGGGTTTGGAGCAATGTTCAAACCAGCATTGGCAAAGGGGGATGTAGCCGCAATCGAGGTGCCGATGCGATAATAGACAGAAATATCTTGTGGGATGGATTGCACGCCTACAAAAGGCACCGTCACATAAGCCACACCTGTCACGATGATCGAGTCATACAATGGATAGCCAGTGCTTTGAGCAGTAGGTGTACCATAGATTTTCACGCAACCACGTGTCAAGTTTGGTGGGTTGCTCACGTAGTGGCACAAAGGGTGGTTTTGGTTGCACTCCCAGTTGAGGCCAGATGGAATCATCGTCACTTGGCTCACCAAAAAGCTATCAAAAGCCAATGTGAAACCAAACAAGACGGTGTCCACTGGAAACACAAACTGCACGACTTGCTGTACAGCAGTATTCACTATCATGTCTAGCAAGGTATCGCTTGGATAGATACCAGGGGATGTATATTGTGGATCGACCACGCATACTTGTGCATTGGCAGTCGTAAATTGGCTCAGCATCAAAGCCACAAGCGCAAAAGAGAGTAGTATAATTTTCTTCATAACCTTAAACATACCGTTGTTAATACCCATATTGAGCTTGCAAGTTAGGCCATTTCTTTTGGAATTACAACTTTTGAGGCGAATGCAACCCTGCGTTTCGTCATGGAACCATCCCCAACAAGCCGCTTCATATTCCCTCTAAAACGAGTTTGACGATTGCCCCATTGAAACAATACCTTTCCACAATGGTTCTCACCTGCAAAAATTAGATTTCTATGTCCTCCCTCGCACTTGGCGCCCAAGCCCCCGACTTCACGCTCACCGACCAATATGGTCGGCAGCAGCAACTGTCCACGCTCCTCAAAACCAAAGCCGTGGTACTCTATTTTTATCCCAAAGACGGGACTTATGGCTGCACCAAAGAGGCTTGTGCATTCAGGGACAGTTATGAGGATTTCACCGACCTCGGGGCCGAGGTGATCGGCGTGAGTGCCGATCCGATAGATTCACACAAGACATTCAACGATCAGCACCAATTGCCTTTCCTGCTCCTGAGCGACCCCGACCGCAGTGTACACAAGCTGTATGGTGTGGACAAAGGTTTTTTTGGCCTCGTGAGCGCCCGCATCACCTTTGTGATCGACCAAAAAGCGATCGTGCGCAAGACCTTTGACTCCTTGATGGACTTCAAAGGACATGTCACGGAGAGTTTGTCGATTTTGAAGGGATTGAAAGGCAGCTGAGGCGAGGCCCCAACGGTAAAAATGGAGGCTCGCCGCCTAAAGCTTCATGAACCTTCGCAACACACGCAGATTACCTGCCTGTAACCGGAGAAGATAGGCACCCGAAGGCCAGTCTTCAGTATTGAGATGTACCTGATGGCTTCCAGTACCTTGCATTCCTAAATTTTGTGTCCACACAATTCGGCCCAACATATCGGTAAAGTATGCATCGACCCTATGCCTAGCTCCCAGCTCGTAATCTATCGTTACGGCATCGGAGGCTGGATTGGGAGACAATTGCAATTTCAAAGGGAAATCATTTTGCAATTCCTCAGAAAGCACAATGGCTGGGTTGCCTACCCTGTAGTAAATTGACATGGTATCCAAATAGGATAGAATGGCCGTAAAGGGTGTTTCGACATACACTTCCAAAAATAGAAGCATCGTGTCATAATCGGGATAGCTTGGCGAGAATCCCAAGGGGATGCCATTGGAAATTGAGAGGCAAAGACGGACGAACCCACTACTGTCACGAATTGCAATGCAATTTGGAGCTGAAGTCTGGCAAGCAAACTGCAGACCAGGCATCAACCCGGCAACATTGGTGATATGGATACTGTCGATAGGAATCGTGAATCCCAAAGAAACGGTGTCTCCAGGTCTCACGATTTGAAGCACCTGCGTCCCGAGGATGGCACCATCGATCTCCAAGGTATCCGAAGGCAAGATGACCTCCATCGTGTCGGTCGAATTGGGAACGCAAAGCTGACCCAGCAAATTTCCACCAAAACCCAACATCAACAACACGACCAAATGAACAGGCATTCTCATAGCATTCAATTTAAATGTAATGTCGCAAACAAAAACGCCACCTACAACAATTGGTATCTCGCTCTACCCAACACCCTCAAAACAACCCCCACCACTTCTTGCGCACCTTTCTCGGAAACCCGACATAGGTTCCCTCGGGATGAACCTGCACGGGGAATGATTCAACTGCATACCCCTCCCCTGCAGCGCTTTTGCCATCTTCCACGCAAAATTTGAAGCGATGCCATGGACAGACCAAATGGCCATTTTCATCGACATGACCTTGGTGCAGCGGGCCACCTGCATGTGGGCAGCGGTCGCGCATCGCATACAATTGCGCGCCCTTGCGCACAAGGCACAGGCGCACGCCATTCACGACCACAGCGGCAGCCTTGCCATCGGCCACATACTTGTGGCCCATCATGCTCAGCTCTTGCACACGCACCCATTCAGTTTCGGGATCCAATTCGTCGATCATGCGATGGTATGTTGCGATTGGAGGGAATTGATTTTTTCTTGGGGATAACCGAGCAGTCCTTGCAGCACCGCCACAGTATCGGCCCCTAGCGTGGGCGGCTCCTGCAATTGGAGCCCATCCATGCCTGAGAGTGCGACAGTGCGCAAGCCCCGCCGCGTGTCGCCTATGAGCATGAGCGCATCTGCCTGTGGTTGTGCGCAGGCCTCGCGCATGTCCTGCACAGGGCCCGCTGGCACGCGTGCCGCATGCAGCTCCGCGAGCAACGCATCGCGTGAACGCGTAGCGATCGCCCCTGCGAGTGCCTGATTGAGCGCGACGCGGTTGCGCACACGGTCGGCATTGTGTGCGTAGTCGGTTGCTTGCGCCAGCGCGTGCAGCTCCAAGCAGCTGCACAGTTGCGCAAACTGGGCATCGTTGCCGATGGCCAGCACGATGTCGCGGCCATCGGCCGTGGGGTAGATCGTGCCATAAGGCACGATATTGGGATGCTCGGAGCCGATGCGTTGCGGCACGTGCCCCGCCACCAGCCAATTGGAGGCTTGATTGGCAAGGCTAGCCAGACCAGCCGCCAGCAGATTGGTCGAGACATGCGTGCCGCGCCCAGTTTGGGCGCGGGTGAGCAATGCGAGCAGAATGCCCTCCTTGAGCTGATGCGCCGCGAGCAGATCCATGAGTGCGACAGGCATCTTGATCGGCCCGGTATCGGGCTGACCATTCATATATGTGAAGCCAGCCTCGGCTTGAATGATCGCATCAAAACCCACACGGGGATCGTCATCGCCGTAGGCGGTGAGATCGGCATAGATGAGCCGAGGATTCAATGCCATCAAGGTCGCGGCATCGACCTCGAGCTTGCTGGCATCGCCTGGCTTGTAGCTTGCAATCACGATGTCGGCCCGCTGGGCCAGTTCATGGATGATCGCACGGCCAGCTGCTTGCCGCAGATCGATACCCAGCGATTCCTTTCCCCAATTGACCGCACAAAAATAGGCAGGTCGATCGTCGGTCAGGCTCTCGGAACCCAGCTTCCAGTTGCGGGTCACGTCGCCGCCAGCGGCAAAGTGCTCGACCTTGACCACACGCGCCCCGAGCTCGGCCAAAAACATGCCCACAGATGGCCCTGCAAGCACTGAGGCTAGCTCCACCACCAATAAGTCTTTGAGTGTATCCTTCATTTACTTGATTCAAAATGTAAATTTGACGATCGCCGCGAAATAATGCGCGATTTCTTCTCGGCCCGCCGCCTTCATCCTGCAAAACAGGACGCGCGCGTGCCTCACAAGGCAACCCTCTTGCGGCGCAAATTGCTGACAAGAGTAATCACCAGGCCTGTTTTGAGATTTCTGCATGACTTACCATCAATTTTGTACCGCTGGATCACTCAATTTTTGTCTTGAAAGCTGATAAATCTGCTTTAATTTGGCGTTCCCGATCTCATAAATCCTTTTTTGCATTGCTGGATTGCAAACGATATGAAAATCGCCGAGCCACATGGCAATTACCTTCCCGGCCTCAATGGCCTGCGCGCATTGGCGGCGGGAACCGTCGTCGTGCGGCACATCAATGACGTCCTCGCCCAACTGAGCCTACCCCATTATGGCCCCACGCAGGGTCACAAATTTGCCGTCACCGTGTTTTTTGCCCTCAGTGGGTTTTTGATCACCTATCTCTTGCTGCGCGAAAAAGAAAAAACAGGGAAGGTCAGCATCAAAAAATTCTACATGCGCCGCCTCCTCCGTATTTGGCCACTCTACTTCATCGCATTGGGGGGTGCCTCGCTGTTCAATTGGCTTGGAGATCTGCCTTTTGACAGCAGCTTGATCGTCTTTTACGTCCTCTTCGCAGGCAATTTCCTCGCGAGCATCGACACAGTGATCCCAAATGCCGCCCATCTTTGGTCGCTGGGCGTAGAGGAGCAGTTTTACATCATTTGGCCTTGGATGATACGCTTGTCGCGACGGCCGATTTACACCTTGCTGGGATTTTTGATGCTGTTTCTCACAGCAAAGGCCATTTTGCTTTTCTGGCTTGGCCCTAGATCGGCTTCTTATATGTTTTTTCACCTCACACGATTCGATTGCATGGCCATCGGGGGCATCGGTGCATGGCTATTTTGGAAGGGGATTCCAAAATCGCTCACAAAAGTGCTCTTTTCGATTCCTGTGCAGGTCATTTGTTGGCTTGCCCTCATTGTCACGCTCTTCCTCCCCGGTCACCCTTATGACGTGCTGGACCACACTGCGATAGGTGTCGTCACGCTGGTGATCATCCTGAATCTCGTCGCCAACCCTCAGCCACTCCTGCGGCTTGAGCATCGTTTTTGGAATTATTTGGGCAGCATTTCATTCGGTCTATACATCTGGCACCCACTCGTCCAAGCCGCCAACAAGGTAATTTTGCCTAGCCTACCCTTTTCAGACATGGGCAAAATCATCTTTATATATGTGTCGGTGATCGTCGAGACCATTTTGGTCGCCCACCTTTCGATGAAATATCTCGAAAGCCCCTTCCTACGGCTCAAGGACCGACTGGGCGCTATCGGGAAATGAAGGTTGCCAAAACGGCCTCACAATGCCTATGGAATCGAATGGCGCCATTCTCCAAAAGGAAGCCCGATATAGAAAATGGACAATGCACCGAGGATGCATTGTCCATTTTCATGGCTTCAAAGCCTATCGCCTACAACCAGAAATTCCTAGAGATATTGAATCCGAGGCGCACATCAAAACGGCCAAGGTCGTTTCTCGTGAAAGGAATGACCCAAGCCTCGTTGATCGGAGCACTGTTGACGAGTACAATTTGAAACACGTGACCACCTGTCACGATGTCGAGGCCTACCGCAGCACTGGAAAACAGGCTAGACCTGTTGACAGCATAGTTGCCAAACGCATAGCTGTATTCAAAGCTCAGTCCCAGGCGCTTGCGCAGCTTATATTGCCCCATAGCGGCAATGGCGAAGATGTCGTTTTTGTCGGCTGCGGCGGTGACAAGGTTGTGATGCACGTATGTCGGTGAGACCTGCAGGGCAAATTTTTGCCCAAACTTGCGCGCGATTTGTACTTGTGTGACGTAGGACATGCGGTGGGCAAAATTCCCATAACGGTCAAAGCCATTGATCGCAGCTGCATCATCGCGGGAGGAGATCACATTGGCCTTGCCATGCACGGCAAGTGTGATGGGCATACCGCCGTCTTCTTGGTTCAAGATATTGTACTTGACATAGCCATTGTAAACCTTGTTGAAATTGTCGCGGCCCACGCCGACCATGAGGTTGTCACGGATACCATAGTCAAACATGAACGAGATGCTTGCAGGGCCATCGAGACCCAAGAAATTATACAATACATCGTTTTGCATTGATCCAAAACGGTGGCTGATGCGGTAGGCGAGCACCTTTTTGCCCACCTGCATGACCGTTTGGTTGTTGACGCATCGCGTGCCGTAAAAAATTTCCTTCACTTTGCTGCGTGAGGGCGTTTGGACCGGCTTAGTGGCCGCACTGTCTTGGCCCATGGCTACAGCGAGCCCGACAAGCATAAACAATGATAGCAGTGTAATCTTTTTCATTCGATTCTAGACGTTCAATCGCTAAAGGTAGGTAAAAAAAGGCGCTGCAATGCTCAATTGTTGCGGGCTCCTTGGCCAATCCAGCGCAAAATAAGTGTCTTGTCACAGTCACTTACCGAGCGCGGCCCATTGGAATTGGAAGGCGGCATGCTGCCCTGATCAAACAACCTCACTTGGATCCGACCTTGATCGACCTTGGCCTTGATACCTGCATAGGTTGTATAATCTGGTTTGGAAATCGGTGCCCCCGTCCAATGACAGTCACCATTGGCATTGTTGGAGCAATACTTGGTGAAAATTGGGAAAATCGTATCTTGAAAAGAAACGGTCGAGGTGTCGTTGGGGCTGCAAATGTCAATTGCAGGAGGCTTAAGGTCCTCGTCGATGTTGTCAAACGAGCAAGACCAGCAAAGTGCTGCAGCAAGCAAAGAGGTTGCGGAAATGATTTTGAACTTCATAATTGCATCAAAAGTGACTGATTCATCTTGGCCGTTGCCAATCTGAGCGGAAAATAGAATTTTTTTCCGAAACTGTCGTCACGGCCGATGTTCATTCTTTTTTATCTTTGTAGAATAACCCAGCGACTAGCGTGGATCTATCTTCCCGAAAAATCATTACCCTTGAGCAGTTCATCATCGAAAGTGAAGCTGCCTACCCGCTTGCGACTGGGGAATTTTCGCAATTGCTGCGAGATATCGCATTGGCTGCCAAGCTTGTAAACCGCGAGGTGAACAAAGCTGGCCTCGTGGACATCTTGGGTCTCACTGGCGAGACCAATGTCCAAGGCGAAAAAGTCCAGAAGCTCGACATCTTCGCAAACGACCACTTTATCCATGCCCTCATGGTTGGCGGGCAGGTCTGCGTGATCGGGTCTGAAGAAAACGAGGATGTAATCCCCGTAGAAACAGCCCAAAGCAAAAATGCACGCTATGTGGTGCTCATGGACCCACTCGACGGCTCCAGCAATATTGATGTGAATGTCTCTGTGGGCACGATTTTTTCCGTCTATGAGCGCACCTCGCCCAAAGGCCAGCCAGGCACCTTGGAAGATTGTATGCAAGAAGGCGTGAAACAGACGGCCTCGGGCTATGTGATCTACGGTTCCAGCACCATGATCGTGTACACAACGGGCCACGGCGTCAATGGATTCACGCTCGACCCATCGATCGGCGAATTTTTGCTCAGCCACCCCAACATCAAGGTGCCTGAGAAATGCAACATCTATTCCCTCAACGAGGGCAATTACCGCAAGTTCGAACCCGGTCTCAAAGAGTATTTGCGCCATATCAAGGGCAAATATGATCCTACGGTGCGCCCCTATTCATCGCGCTACATTGGCTCCTTGGTAGCCGACTTTCACCGCAACCTTTTGCGGGGAGGTGTCTTCATCTATCCCGCCTTCATCGACGATCCCAATGGCAAGTTGCGGCTCATGTATGAGGCCAATCCCATGGCACTCCTCATCGAGCAAGCAGGTGGCGTGGCCACCGACGGCGCAAATAGGATCCTCGATATCGAACCCAAAGACCTCCATCAACGTACTCCGCTCTACATGGGAAACCATTATGAAGTAGAGTTGATACATCAATACTTGAGAAGGTACTCTGTCAAAGAATTTGAATCTTAAATCAATACGAAACAGCGATTATGTGGAAAAGATTTGTACGCGCTATTAGAGCACTGTTTGGGAAAGCCGTCAGTGCCATTGAAGACCCGAAACTCATCCTGGAACAAAACATCCGGGATTTGAACGATCAGGTTCCAAAAATGAATGAGAACATCGCCACCGTGAAGGCGAGTGTGATGCTTTTGGAAAAAGAGGAGCGCAAATACCAGCTCGAATACGATGATCTCATTTCCAAAATGAAGGCCGGCATCAAAGCTGGCCGCGACGACATTGCAGCCAACTATGCCATGCGCCTAGAGACCGTCAAGGTCAACATGGCCAAGGTCAAGGAGCAACGCATCACTTCACAAAGGGCTTATGAAAAGTCCCTGGAGGTCAAAAAGGCCTTCATGAAGGAAAAAGAGCGCAAAATCGAGGAGGCACGCGAAGCATTGCGCGCCAGCGAACGCGCCAAGTGGCAGGCACGCATTGCCGATACCATGGAGCAATTTGAAGTGGGCGGCTCTGACCAAACCCACGACGAGATGCTGCAACGCGTCAATGAGGAAACCGCCAAAAATGAAGCCCGCATGGAAATGGCGCTCGACAGCGTCGATACCGAAGGTCTCAAATTGGAGGAAGATGCTGAAAAATTGCGTGCTCAAGAATTGGTGAACCAATTCAAGCTTGAAATGGGAATGGACAGTGGTGGCCGCACAAACGTGGATGCGGGCTCCAACACCAATACCAACAATGATCTGAACAAAACCACCTGATCTCTTTGAGGCAGGGGGTTTCAGAAGTTTCTATTCATCTAAACTCTAAACGAAGATGGCTGAGAAAAGACTTTCAGGTGAAGAGCAGCGCGCCAAGATGAAGGAGGCCTACAAAGACGACCTTCGCAAGCGCAAGCAATTCTTGGAGGATGTCAAAGAGCACAATCGCGTAAAGACACTCTCTGATGCGGTGATCAATATCACCAGTGCCAACGAAAATGACGATACCGACGTCTGGGTGGAGAAGCTGAATGAAAAATCGGCCCTCTCAGAGGCAAAAATGGAGATGGCCTTGGATTCGGCAAACGTATCCAGCAGCCCTATCGCCGACGAAAGAGAACGACTTGCAATGAGCGACGCAGAGATTCGCAAGCTCAAAGCCGCCGAGCTCGTGGCCCAGATGAAGGCTGAGATGATGGGGCAGTCCCAACCTCAGACCAACGCCGAGCCACCAAGGGTCGAGCTCAAAAAGGAGGTCGCACAAGAAAGCAAGCCGTTGGATCCCGAATCTGGCGCAGCGCTCGATGATCGTCCATCACGCAAAATGCTGGAAGACATTTGAGCAATATGCTTTCAAAAATTCAAAAAAGGGCGTGACCGATCGGTCACGCCCTTTTTTTATGCGTCTAGCAATACATTCCGCGCGATGTGGGCAACCCAAAACAGGCCAAAAGACCAATCCCCAAAGCGAACCGATCGGCTGCCAACGCATCTTATTCCGAGCAGCGCTTGAAGCCACCACAACCCACTAGCCGCGTCCCCGAGGGTTCCCGATCGTCGAGGCATAGCCTGCTACCTTTCTCTCCAGACAAAAACCGCCGCAACACGTCGGGATAGACGCCTGTTAGCAAAGCCAAACAAACGCTCACTCCCACTGCTACCTGCTAATTTCCTTACTTCCAATCGCTTACCGCCAGTCGCCTCCGCCCTCCTCCACTTCTCCATTCAATCGCGCCAATACCTTGTCGAGTTCATCCTCCTTGGTGGCATCCAAGTATATCCGCTGGGCATTAAATTTATCAAACTCGCGCTCGGCGATTTCCTTCGCCAATAGGTGAGAGATTTGCCCTGCATCTGTGAGGATATCACGATCGTTGAGTTGTAGGAAACCATCGAGTTTCGTCAGCCAGTCTCGCATCTTCATTTCCATGCGGCGCATTGCTTGGCCTTCTGCAAAGATCAGGTATTGCTCGACCAAATTGTTCAAGGCGGCGAGTTCCTCTGTGGTGAGATAGTTTTTGGCGATCATCGCATCGTCTTTACGAGGTACTGGACCACGCCAATTCGTAAGCCCCATATTGGCCTTCATCCCGTTTGCACGATCGACAATGATCTCAGCAGCCGTCTTGCCTGTGATCGCCCAGTGCATCTTGTTTTGAACAGTTTTGAAGAACTGAATGCTCAATTCGTCGGTAGGGTCGTAGTCCACACTCAGGGCATAGATATCTGTAATCTTGCGATAGAAGCGCTTTTCAGACGTCCTGATGTCTTGAATCCGACGACTCAGCTCCTCAAAGTAATCAAAAGGGACATCTGGATTCTTTAGCCGATCATCGTCCACAACAAAACCCTTGATCAGAAATTCCTTCAAGGTGCGCGTAGCCCAAATGCGAAATTGGGTCGCACGTCCAGAATTGACGCGGTAGCCGACAGAAATGATGGCGTCTAGGTTGAAATGCCTCACATGATATCGCTTTCCATCGGAAGCAGTTACCGAGAAATCCTCGGCAACTGACCCCACATCCAATTCGCCATCCCGAAAGATGTTTTTGAGATGTAAGCCAATGTTGTCTGGACCGCATCCAAATAGCTCGGCCATCATCTTCTGAGAGAGCCACGCTGTGTCACCATCAAAACGCACGTCCAGTCTGACGGTACCGTTTTGATCTGCATATAAAATGATTTGTGAATTGGTAGGGGTAATATCCTTCGCACTCATATCCTCCGCAAATTATGGAAACATAAGATAGATACAAAAGGTTATAAATGCACCCTTTTTGCCTATAATAAATATAATTAACTATATACGTTAGCAATCTATTGCTATTGTTCCCCCAACAGCACCAGCTTCAAACTCTTCATCTTCCCAAGATGAGCCATCCGAATGAAATAGATTCCGCTGGGAAGGGTCCCAAAATCAAAATCGGAGGCGTGAAGACCTGCAGCCTCAGATGCGGATTGCTTGCTCCAAACCTCGCGCCCTTGCAGGTCGATCAGTACCCAATCGACACTTCCAGCCCGCTCCAGGATATACCGCGCCGAAATCCTCGCCCCAGCAGGGTTGGGAAATATCGTCAACTGATCCTCCAAGCCCTGTGGCTCGGGAGCTGCGACTGGCAATCCAGTGAATACGCGCATGAGGAATTCAATATTTTCATTGTTGCGGTAAGGAGACCATGCGCCCCCCAAAATCTCAAAACTGCGACGCGAAATCGGCCCAAATTCCTCGGCACCGAGCGCAATTCCCGATCCCTGCTGCATCCAAGCCACAGCAAAGCCGCCGCTTGCGATGGAGACCATGGGATTGATCCCCACCGTATTCCAACCATCCTCGACCACAGCTGCAGCAGCAACGGTTGTCGATCCCAAGATATTGTTGGGGTCAGGCTGCCCATTGGCGTCGAGGCCATGGATCGCAATGCGAAATCCCACTGGTGGTGGCGTCTGTGTATTGCCATCGCCCGTGATGAAGACTTGCACACTGTCGATGATCGCGGGAAATTCTGGCGGCACCATTTTCACAGCGACACCGTCGCTTGGATTGCCACCAGCCCAGGAGACCGCTGTAGATGGCCCAAAGGTGCTTGCAAAACTCAGCATCACATTGCCCCCATTGTTATCGACAGAGACGATTTCTATGGTATTGCTGTTGTTGGTCGGGTTGATGTCTTGCCCGCCTGCTGTTTCCGTATTGACCTCGAAATAATACAAGCCTGGAGTCGTCAGACGCACGGTGTCTTGAAATTGAAGGGTCACATTCGCCCCATTTGCGAGGCCCACGGTCTGCGTCGTGTCCGCCCAAGCCTGCGTGAGCTGCAAGTCAAGGAGCCTGCCCCTCGCTGCAATCGTGCTGGTGATCGGCGTGTTGCCCACGTTCAAAATATTGGTGTTCAGCAATATTGGCTCATGGGAATAAACAAATTGACCTGCATTGTCGGCATCGACATTCCATACTGGCGAGGCATCTGGCACCAAAAAGGATGCTCCCGATGGGTAGATATATTTGACAGCAAAGTTGTCTGGCGGCACCGTGCTTCCGGTAGCATAGTTGAGGCCCAGATCACCCGTGACATTCTCGATGCCGATCTCCATATAGGTGTTGCAGCCCGTACCGCCTGGAAAATTGCCCGCGTCGGTGTTCAAATATTGAAAAGTAATGGCGCTGTCGTTGCCGCTCAAGATGAGCTGAAAAGTGTTGCTCCCAGCCCAGTCGGGCGTTGCATTTTTCCAAAAAGGTACATTCACCCATTGCACAACAAAGGAATCGACATTGTTGGTCCAATACCATAGGCTACCGACATTGGGGTTTTGCGCGTCGTTGCTGATGAAAGTAAGGTCGCTCATGAAGGGCGCGAGGAGGTTGTCTCCTCCACCAGGCGTCGGTACACGCGGGAAACAACTTGCGATATTGCCGACATTGGCAAATGAAACCCAACCATTGGAACCGATCTTGATACTGCTGTAGTCACTCCAGTAATAATGGAAATCCCAGCCTATGTTGAAGGGACCCACGGCATTGTCATCGGCGAGAGAGGGCACCTGCACGGCGCCAGAGCGAGAGACAATGTCTATCCAATGGAACCCGACGCCAGGTTCATTGGAGTCTTTCCAGATATAACCATAGGGGTCTGGCCCCCCCGTGGCTGCCCAAGCATGCCCTGTGAAGGTGTTTCCAATCCAAGCAAGTAGCAAGCTCAAAGTCAGCAATCGGAGTTTCATGGGATGATGTTGCGGAATTTTTATGAGACCTGAAAGAGAGGCAGCGATTTTTACATGCTGCCCGATTCCATTTATCAAAAAAGGCGACCCCAAGAGGCCGCCTTTTTTATTTCTGTACGCAGCAATTAGTGGTTCACCACCAATTTAGTCGTCATGTTGCCAGCTGTGGTTTCCATGTTGACAAAGTAGAGGCCGCCAGCCCAGTTTTGGGCGTCGAGGTTCAAGGTGTGGGTACCTGCAGTGACACCGACTTCAGTTTTGCTGAAAACGGTTTGACCAAAGATGTTGACCACGCTCATTTTGACGTCGCCCAGCACAGGCAACTCATAGCGCAATGAAGTCGCACCGCTGGTAGGGTTAGGCACTGCACGCAGGTTCAGGGTCACGTTCATCTCATCCTTCACGCTGATCGGGACAGCGGGGCAGGTGACAGAGATATTGGCGCTGATCATGAAGTCATTGACGGTGGACTGACGGTAAGGAGACCATGCACCACTCAAGATTTCAAATGTGCGACGTGAGATTGGGGCTTGGGTTTCGGTACCCAAGGAGACGTTGGCACCGCTTTGGAACCAAGCGACATACCAGCCACCAGAGGTGATGGTTGCGGTACCGCTCATGCGCACGCGGCTCCAGCCTTGCTCAGTAGATGAGTTGGCAGGGGCACTAGCTGAGTCGAGCAATGCACCAGGGATGCCTGAGTCGTCATAGATAGCGATGCCATAGGAGTCATGCACACCTGGGTCTTGGCCAGAGTCAGCGATCCACACGTCCACGTTGTTGATCGTGGCAGGGTAAGCTACAGGAACGATATAGACACCAGTGCCTTCGTTGTTGGCACCACCTGACCATGACACTGCGCCATCTGGCTGTGCCGCAGAGGAATATGTGAGGTTCATCGTGTCACCAATACAAGGGGTAGCCACAAGCTCGACCGTATTTTGGTTGTTGCTGGGGTTGATATCTTGTGAGTTGGTGGTGGTGACTTTGTAAGAATAGTGATCGGCGGTGGTAAAGGTGACCTGGCTCGGGAAAGTGAGGGTCGAGTTGGCACCGAAGTTGAGGCCGGTAGGCAACGCAGAAGCGCTCGTCCAGAAAGCAGCACCTGCGCCTGGAAGGCGGATGTCACCTGCAACTGCGATATTGTTGGTGATGTTGGCATTGCCGACGTTGGCGATATTGGTGTTCATCGACTGTGGGCTAGCATTGGCACCCGAGATGAAGAACTGGCCTGCATTGTCGCTGTTGGCATTCCAAGCTGGCGTAGCATCTGGGACTTGGAAAGTCACGGTAGCTGGGTAATAAAACTTGACTGCATACATGTCGGCAGGAATTGCCTCATTGGCGACTTCCAGGCCGATATTGCCAGTGATGTTTTCGATACCGATTTCCATGTCGGCGTTGCAACCACCATTGTTGGTCCAGTTGGCGACGTCTGTATCGTTGTACATAAAGGTGATCGAGCTGTCTTGACCGCTCAGGATGAGCTGGAAGGTGTTGCTGCCGATGAAGTCTGGGCTACCAGTCACCCACCATGGCACTTGGCTCCACTCGATGATGAGGCTGTCGGTGTTGTTGCTCCACCACCATACTTCGGCTGGATTCACAGCTGCAGAGTTGGATGTGTAGATCAAGTCACTCATGAAAGGCGCCAAAAAGTTGTCGCCAGCACCACCTTGTGTAGGGATGAGTGGGAAACAGCTGGCGATATTACCGATGTTGTTGAATCCTACCCAGCCATTGGAGCCGAGTTTGAATTGGTTGTGATCAGTCCAATAGTAGTGGAAATCCCAGCCAAAGTTGATGAATGCAACAGCATTGTCATCGGTCAAGCCATTCACCTGTGTGGCACCCGGCGCTCCGACGATGGAATTCCAAACGTAAGCGGGACCGCCTGGCTCATTGGAGTCTTTCCATGTATAACCAAAGGCGTCTGGACCGCCAGCTGCAGCAAATGTATTGCTTACGCCCACTGCACAAAGCAAAGCCAATGTAAAGAGTAGAATTCTGTTTCTCATACCTATATATATCATTGTAAAAAGAAATCTTACCTAACCTCAAAGATAGGGCTTTCCTGCTAATATTCAACCGCTCCCCGCAAAGGATTTGAGCATTGTCGCCAAGCCGTCTATCAGACGGGTCGGTTGGGATCAAACGATTCCAACAAATCTGCCAAACGACGCACAAAACGACCTCCCAATGCGCCATCGACCACCCTGTGATCATAGCTATGGCTCAGGAACATCATCTGACGGATGCCGATGATGTCACCCATGGGGGTCTCGATCACGGCTGGCTTCTTGCGGATCGCGCCCACCGCCATGATGGCCACTTGAGGCTGCATGATCACGGGTGTACCCATCACGTTGCCAAATGTGCCCACATTGCTGATCGTGTATGTGCCACCTTCCAATTCATCCATTTTGAGTTTGCCTTCGCGTGCACGGGCTGCGAGATCGTTCACACGGGCGCTCAGCCCGGCGAGGTTGTACTGATCGGCATTGCGCACCACCGGCACGATGAGGTTGTCGGTGGGCAGGGCAACTGCCATGCCCACGTTGATGTCCTTTTTGACAACGATCTTGTCGCCATCGACTGAGATATTGACCATCGGGAGCTCGCGCAGGGCGATTGCCAATGCCTCGATGAAGATCGGGGTAAATGTGAGCTTCTCGTTGTATTTTGCTTCGAATGCTTTTTTATTTTTCTCTCTCCATAGCACGAGATTGGTCACATCGGCCTCGACAAACGAGGTCACGTGGGCCGATACATGCTTGGAATAGACCATATTTTCGGCAATCATCTTGCGCATGCGGTCCATTTCCACGATCTCGACATTGCCGCTGTGGCTGTAGGTCTTTTGCTTGACCATGAGGTATCCCTCGATCGGACCAGATGCCTTCGCAACCGGTGCGGCCACGGGCGCGACGGGAGTAGCCTTGACCTCAGCTTGACCATTGGTCGTGCCCAGTGCGGCTGTGCGTGGGCTTTTCACAAAGGCCAAGATATCGGCTTTGGTGACACGGCCGCCATTGCCGCTACCAGCGATTTGTTCCAGCTCAGCCATCGAGACGCTTTCTGCACGCGCGATGTTCAGGACGAGTGGCGAGTAGAAGCGACCATTGTCTGATCGGCTCGCAAGCGGTCCAGAAGCGACCGCTACTGCGGCATGCACAATGGCTTGATTGGCGGTCACAACCTCCAATACAGGAGCAGCGACGGTTTCGGCCACCTTGGCTGCACCTTGCCCATTGGCACTAGGAGCAGCAGCGACAGCGGCAGCTTCAGTCTCGATGATGGCGATCACAGTGCCCACGGGCACGACGTCACCTTCCTTAAACATCACCTCAAGCAGCTTGCCATCCACGGGAGAGGGCACTTCTGAATCGACTTTGTCGGTCGCGATCTCCAAGACAGGCTCGTCTTGTTCGATGTTGCCGCCAACTGCCACCACCCATTTCAAAATGGTTGCCTCGATGATGCTCTCGCCCATTTTGGGCATGATCAGCTCTACTCTAGCCATATTCTTAGATAAAATTGAAGTCTCTGAGTTTTTCAAATGCGCTGCGAAATTAACCAAAAAAGATCAGGATTTCGGATTTTTAGGATATGACGCAGGGCGATTTGATGGGAAATTTTTATGGGCTGCAAGGCGGGCGGCTTGCATTCGATGCCCTGGATTGCAATCGGGGAATTTGACAGTCCATGACCAATCCCATTTTAGAAAGGTGCCCCGACCGCACGCAAGGCGAAGATGAGCGCCGCGTAGGCGGCAATCTCGATATTGACCTTGCGGTCGCGCAACATGCGCGTGTGGAAGGCAGATGTGCCCTCAGGACCGGCCAATGCTATCCAAGCCTGTGGAAGTGCCTCTTTGGGAGCATCCTTGGCGGCCTCAGCGATGCCTGTGATGGCCACAGCATAGTCACTGCCCATGATGCGCCGTGCGCCTTCTGCCATTTCCCGCGCCACTTCTTCCGAAACGATCCCCTTTTCCGCGATCGTGGACTGCTTCACCCCGAGCACATTTTCCTTGATCTCGACCATATAAGCAACGATGCCACCTTTGAGCACCGCAGAAATTCCACTGTGCTTGACCAGCTTGGCCGCAATCTCGCCGCCTGTGCAGGACTCAGCCGTCGCGAATGTCTTATTGTTTTGGATCAACCAATCGGCGAGCAATTTGTCGGGACTCTTGTCTTGGAGGGAATAGACATACTGTTCCAAGAGTTGGGCAACTTTTTGCTGGGCGTCGTCCAAGACGGCCTGCAATTCCCCTGTTTCCTCGGGCTTGCCCGCAACTTTGAGTTCGATCTTGGTCCCGTCAAAGCTTGGCAAATAGGCGATGGCGATCCTGGGGTCCAAGTCTTGCTCGATGGTTTCCATGCGCTCGGCAATCGTGCTCTCTGCGAGCCCAGCAGTGCGCACGACACGCAAATGCTGCTCTGCCACGGGATAGTGGCCCTGCAACCATGCGACCACGTGGTGCTCCATGAGAAATTTCATCTCATAAGGCACGCCCGGCATCGAAATCAAGGTCTTGCCATCGCGCAAAAAGGCCATGCCAGGCGCCGTCCCCATTTCATTTTCCATCACTGTGCAGCTGCTAGGCACATCGGCTTGCATGCGGTTGAGGGGAATCATCGGGCGATCGAGGCGCTTGAGAAAATTCGCAATGCGTTCCAGGGTCGGCACATGGCAGACCATTTCCCCGCCAAACAATTCCAACAATACCTTTTTGGTGATGTCATCTTTGGTCGGCCCGAGGCCACCCGTGAGCAAGAGTACATCGTGCGTGGCCAGCAGATCTTCGATGGCTGCGGTGATCACCGGGCCATCGTCGTGGATCACCAGCGTGGTTTCGAGCGCATACCCGGCTGCGAGTAGCATCTGCCCGATCGCGGCCGCGTTGGAGTTGATCGTGCGCCCGCGCAAGAGCTCGGTACCAATGTTGAGGAGGGCGATTTTGGTCATTCTCGTGGGTGTCCTTAATGAATCAATGCGATATTGAGCATAAGCAATGAAGGGTGCAAAGGGTTTTGTTGCCTATCCAAAAATTGTAGCACGATAGCAATCGATCCGCATTTCGTCGCAAAAAAATAGATAGCTTCGCAGGCCGCCTGTCACACCCAGGCACGACATACCATGGGACATCCACAGCTCCAAAAACTCACCTTCGCAGGATTTCTTGTCTCGGTCGGTATTGTATTTGGGGACATTGGGACCTCGCCCCTCTACACCTACAAGGCCATCATCCAAGAGGAACCCGTCACAGAATTGCTCGCGCTCGGCGGCGTGAGTGCGATCTTTTGGACACTGTTCTTCCAAACGACCCTCAAGTATGTCCTGATCACCTTGCGGGCCGACAACAATGGGGAGGGCGGCATTTTTTCCCTCTATACCTTGATCAGGCGCCACAAGAGATGGCTGCTGTTGCCAGCCATTGCGGGAGGCAGCTTTTTGCTCGCCGACAGCATCATCACCCCACCCATGTCGGTGACATCGGCGGTCGAGGGGCTCAAGCCCATAGCTCCTGACTTGCCGATCATACCCATCGTGCTCGGCATCATCGCGGGCTTATTCCTCTTGCAAAGGGCGGGAACCTCACTGATTGGGAAAATATTTGGTCCCATGATGATGGTTTGGTTCAGCATGATCGGCATTTTGGGCACACTATTTATCTTCAAGGATCCCAGCGTCCTCAAGGCGCTCAATCCCTACTACGCCTACCAAATGCTCGCCGAGCATCCAGGTGGATTTTGGCTCTTGGGTGGCGTGTTTTTGTGTACCACGGGCGCTGAGGCGCTGTATTCAGACCTCGGGCACTGTGGCCGCAAAAACATACAGATCAGCTGGTTGTACGTCAAGTTTTGTCTGATCCTTTGTTATCTGGGGCAAGCCGCTTATCTCATGCAGCACCAGCATGAGGTATTGGAAATCAGCCCATTCTTTGGGTTGGTGCCCGATGGGTTCTTGATTCCTGCGGTGATCATCGCCACGGTCGCGACTGTGATCGCGAGCCAGGCCCTGATCAGCGGCTCCTTCACCTTGATTGCAGAGGCGATACGCCTCAATCTTTGGCCCAAGATGCGGGTGGTGTTTCCATCAGAAGTAAGGGGACAGCTCTACCTGCCGGCGGTCAATTGGATGCTGATGGCAGGTTGCATGGCCGTCGTGCTCTACTTCCAGGAATCCAAAAACATGGAAGCAGCCTTTGGATTGTCGGTCACCCTCACGATGCTCATGACCACGATCTTGCTAGGTTTCTACCTATTGGTCAAAAGAGTCAATGTCTTGGCTGTGATCGGCTTGCTGCTCCTTTTTCTCACGATCGAAGGCTCGTTTTTGGTCGCCAACCTTGCCAAATTCATGGAGGGAGGCTGGGTCACGCTCACCCTCGGCCTCCTACTCATGGTCGTGATGTACATCTGGCACAAGGCCACCCAGATCAAAAACGGATTGCAACAATTTGTGCCCATCAAGTCCTACCTCAATGTATTGAAGGAGTTGTCGCACGACAAAGAAGTGCCCAAATATGCGACCAACCTCGTCTATCTGAGCAGCAGCAAAGCCTGCGAGCAGATCGAGCAACAGACGATCTACTCCATCCTCAACAAGCAGCCCAAGCGCGCAGACGTGTATTGGTTTGTGCATGTGGAAGTCGTCGATGAACCCTATGCCATGTCTTATCAGGTCGAGGTGTTGGCACCCGAAGACGTCGTCTGGATCAAATTCAAGCTTGGCTTTCGTGTGTCACCCCGCATCAACTATTTCTTTCGCAAGGTCGTGGAGGAAATGGTGCAAAATGGCGAAGTGAGCATCAACAGTCGATACTCCTCCCTCGAAAAGAACAATATCACAGGCGATTTTCGCTTTGTTGTGCTACAACGCTTCCTATCCTTTGAGAACGAGTTGTCGGTCATCGACAATTTTGTCCTGCGCAGTTATTTTCTCCTCAAGAAGCTCAGCCTCTCCGATGAAAAGGAATATGGGCTCGACTACAGCAATGTCACCGTCGAGCACGCGCCCATGATCATCGGTGCACCCCGAAAAATCAATTTGGTGCGGGAGCCCAAAAGCTGTTGAGGAGATAAGAATTCCGTCGAGCGACGATCTGCTGCACCTCGGAGGCCCTTTGGAGCCAATGATCCGTTTTTGAGCCCAGAGACTTGGGTAACGCCACATGCAAATGGGCAGTGTCGCCACTGCCCATTGCTATCTTCAAATTGTTGCAAAATACTATTCCGTAGAGGTCTGCAAAACCATCTTCACTTGGAGACGCATCCCAAGATCCATGACATCGACCAGACTTTGGACATCCAACGCACGCTCGACGCGCAAGACAACCGTAGGGTCTGCCAGACCTTGGAGTTTACTTTTCAGATTTGCCTCCACGTCGGCCCACTCCAAGGCTCCGCTTTCATCGATGAAGTACTGCTTTTCCTTGTTTACCGTGAGGTACACTGGCTTCGCGGTCGCTTCATCTTGCTTGCCCGCCTTGGGCAGCGAGAGTTTGATGACCTGTGGATTGGCCACGGTCGCCACGATGAGGAAGAAGAGCAGCAAGAAAAACATAATGTCGTTCAGTGCTCCAGTGCTTACCTCATGTTGAAAACGTGATTGGCGCTTAAGCTTCATGGACAGGCTGATGTAATAAGTTCATAAAGGCGTAGCTCTCTGCCTCGACGGCCACGGTGAAGCGGTCGATCATCGCATTGAGCAAGTGCATGCCAGCGTAGGAAATCATGCCGACCACAAGACCAGCACAACTAGAAATCATCTTTTCATAGAGTCCCCCTGAGATCGCAGCAATGCTAAACTGACCCGTCGCATTGATGTTGTAAAAGATCTTGATAATCCCCAAGATCGTGCCGATAAAGCCGAGCATGGGCGCTACACCAGAGATGATACCGAGATAATTCAGACGACCCGAGATGCGGCCGATCAAAACGTTGCCGTAGCTGCTCATGGCCCCATCAATCTCGGGAGCAGGTGCACCAAGGCGCTCCACGCCAGCACCCAAGATCTTGAGTAGGATGTAGTCTGAACCCTTGCAAATATTGAGTGCTGTGTCCATGTCTCCTTTTTTGAGGGATCCATGCAAGGTCATCACTTGGCTGTGATCTACTGCCATGGATCGTTTGATGGCCAGGTAGCGCTCCACGATGATATAAATCGTCACAAAAAACAGGATCATGATGGGGATCAAAACGATTCCACCTTTCCAAAACACTTCTAGAATGGTGAGTTTTTCACCTCCGGCTGCTGAAACCGCCTCTGTTGCAGTCCTCAAAGGCGCGGTCGAATCTACTTGTAGTCCTAACATAATTCAAAATTTTGGGCTAAACTACGCCTAAGCGTTTCACCTATCGTGCCTTGTAATGCACACCTTTGGCGAGGGGCGACAACTTTTGTGAACACTCAGGAAAGTAAAGTTTATTCCAAGATTTCGATTTTAGGGAATGTTACGGTGGGTGATCGACCTTGGTTACATGCCACAAAGTCTGTCCTGTAAGGTCTGCTGGGAAAATGCGAAGCCCCTCGTCCATCGACCAGGGGCTTCGCACCAACTATAAACGTCGGTCCAATCTATTGATCTTCCCACAGCAAGGTCTTCACTGGCACACCGCTCCACACAGGGCAACTGCCGTCGCCATCGCCAGTGATGCCACCGTCTGGCGCGCAGACTAGGTTGCAATCTTCATCGTACAATTCGCTGAAAACATCACAACATGGCGCACTGATGTAGTAGTACGTCGTCTGATCGACCTCCCATTTCCACAGTTGCGCGGGGGGATTGCGCACGGGTTCGTTTTGAATGTCTTGGATTTTGGTTTCTACACAAGGGGGCAAGCCGCGCGAAGTCTCCTTGGAGGCCTCTTGGGAACCCTTGGTTCTAGGATCGGTCCTTTCGCAGGACCAATAGAACACGCTCGCAAACAGCAAAAGGAAAAGCAAGGATGATTTTGGGTACATTTTCATTTTAAGTGGATTTCCCTTTTGATGCAAACCTTTGCACCAAGGTTGGAACCCACCTAAGAAAATCATTCCATGCGCCCGGCGATCATCCACATCATCGGCACCATGCCTTCTGCCAGTGTTTCATGCACCCATTGGCCGGGCCGCACCTCTTTCAGATTGGGAAAGGCGTTGTAGGCGCTATAGCTGTATTCCTTGAATTTCTCCAAGCGCAACCCACGGTCGAGCAGTGGTTGCAGGACTTCTGAAATGCCATGGCTCCAAAAATATTCCTTCAATTCGACCGCCTGGGCCGTGCCCGTATAGCTGCTCGCCGCATTCTCTTCAAATGCATGACCTGGATTGAAATAGGGATAGGTCATCGCCAGACTGTTCCAATCTAGGCCATGCCAATTGGGGTGAAACTCAGCCAAGCAAAACCGACCGCCAGGCTTTAAATACCGCTTCACGATATCGGCCCACAGCTGCATGTCGGGCAGCCATAGCAATGCGCCATAGCTCGTAAAGACGATGTCGAATTGCCCATCGAGGTGGTCTGGCAGGTCATAGACCGCACATTCCACAAACGTGGCCTCGACCCCGATTTGGACTGCGAGTTCACGTGCCTTGGAGATCGCCGCCCCACTGATGTCCATGCCCGTGACCTGCGCCCCACGGCGCGCCCAGGAGAGGGTATCCATCCCAAAATGGCATTGCAGGTGCAGCATGGTCTTGCCTGCCACATCTCCCAAGCCCTCCAACTCCGGTGCCATGAGCGTGCAATTGCCCGCGACGAAGCCTGGCACATCGTAAAAAGCACTGGCTACATGGCCTTCCAGGCGACTGTCCCAGAGTTTTTTGTTTGCCTCGATTTGTGAATCCATTATTTGAAATACATTTCGTAACTGATGTTGAGCATTTCTTTTTGGTAACCCTGGGGATCAAAAAAGAGGATATCCGTCAATCTTCCCATGGCGTCATAACCACGCAACTCATTGGGTTGATTGGCGATGATCCCCTTTTCAAGCATGTGCCCTGCAGCGTCATACTTGAAATAGAAGGTTTTGGGATTGCCGCGACCAGACTCCGTCTGCGAGATGACATTGCCCTTGTCGTCGCGCTTGGTATCATATTGGATCTTGGTCGTCGTGCCGTTGGTGTTTTTGATATTCACCGATGCCAATACCCCCTTGGCATCGTAGGCATACTCTTCGATGAGCCCAGAAGCTGTGTTTTCAGAAAGCAACAATTGCCGTTGCGCATTGTAGGTGCTGCGCAGCACTTTGCCATTGCCGAGGGTCAGCTCTGTCTGCACATAGCGGCCATCGGGCAAAAGCTCGAGCGTAGCGATGGGTTTTTTGGCCTTGTCGGTGATCGTGGCCTTGGTCAATTTGCCATTGGCGTCCTTTTCCCAAGCATAGTTGCGCATGATCTCGCTATGGTCGCTCGCCAGCAAAATCGTCTCACTCAAGAGTTGGCCCTCGGGTGTCCAAGCATAGGACGTCTGGATATTGGCCTCGCCCGTGATGTTTTGATAGCGATTCCACTTGGTGATATGTCCCTGTGGATCATAGGAATAACTCTCCACAATCACATCCCAACCCTGAGGGAAGCGCGATCCAGCGATGTAGCGGCTAAACACCATGCGCTTCACGCCTGGCGCAGGGCTGAAGGCCTCGTAGCCACGCTCATACATATGAGGTTGCACCTGTGGAAACAACTGGGCGCAGACTTGCAAGCCCGACAAGAGGATCAATACGAGCAAGGACAATGGACGAAACTGCATCTTCATTTTCTCAAAAAAATCTACAGTGCAAATATGTGATAATTTTAGATGTCGCAGCGCACATCAAATCGATTGGGGTGTGCGACAAATCGATTGTTGTCAGACACGGCCATGGAGACCATTGCGTCCTTGCCAAAGGGGAAATGCGCAGCCCATGCACGATCACCGTCCACTAAACCCTGCGTTTGGCAGACGATGGGGATTCTTCATAGGCTTAATCTCCACAACGATGCTGCTTTTTTCGTAATTTTAGACATTGAATGCGTAACCGTTAATGAGAATGTACGCAATATCGTGGGCCAAAGTGGTAGGGGTATTCATTTGCCTCCTCTGCTGGGCTATGCCTACATTTTCCAAGGAAGTACTGCTCGAGGAAGTGAGCATTTCACTCTTCAACAAGCCCGTCACAGGCTTCAAAATGGTGCTCGATCGCAGCGAGCGATTTGTCGCCAACCAAATCATCGAGCATGTCGCTGGCAGCGACAATACCAGCCCCTTCCAGTATGAGCGCAGCATTATCTATGAAAATATTCGCTATGAGCCCATCGTGGGCGATCGCGATATTTCGCTCTATTTTCTGCTCAAAAGCATCCAAGGCCAGTTTACCGAGCTCACCGTTGTGGTCATGTATGACTACCGTCGGTCCATCAGCAGCAGGGATTTCCCAGAGCTGACGCTCAAGCTCAAAATCGATCTCGCCAAGCTCGTGCGGCACGCAGCAGGCGATGTGATGCGCGCAGGCGATGTGCTCTACGATGACGCCACCTTGTCGCAGCTGCAAGCCGAGCCCAAGCCGATCAATACGCCCGATCCGCAGCCCATGGTCGAGCATTTCAAGCAAGAAGAAGTGGATAACAATGCCGTCTTGCTGCGCCGAGACCCTTTCCTCCAAGATCCAGCAATTGCAGTCGGTGGCACCAATGATACCAATCTACAGCGCCTCACCGCCCGCATCCAACAGCTAGAGCAGCGCGAGCAAACGCTGATGACGACCGAGCGTGAGCTGCGCAATGAGCAGGCGACCCTGCAACGCAAGCAAGAGGTGCTGCAACAAAAGGTCAAGGAAAATAAGACCCTCCACGACAGCGTCGTAGTGCTCAACCAACGCGTCGAAGCTCTACTCGGCCAAGCCTATGTCGCCGACGATGTGAGCGTGAGCAATGAGACCGCGAACGAAATGCAGGCCCTGGAAAAAGAAACCAATCGGCAAAAACGCCAGCTGAGTCTGTTGCGCACAGAAAATGACTCCCTCCAGAAGCTCGCAGACCTCTACGGTCAGCAACTCAATCGCCTATCGGCGGGTGGCAAGTCGGCCTCAAGCCTCATTGCAGACCTTGAGGACCAAAACAAAGCCTTGAAAAAACAGGTCGAGGAATACCAGACCCGCGCCGCGCTCAGCGGCGACGACAGCCAGCGCACTGCGATCGCGGATAGTCTGCTGGGCCTACTCGCCACCGCACAATTGCAAAATGAGACCTTGCGCAGCGACATCGAAAGCCAAAACCGCAACCTCGGCCGCCTCAAGCAAGAAAATGACGAACTCTCGGGCAAGCGTATGCAACTCGAGGAGCGCATGGCTTCCTTGGAATCTGAAAACCGTAGCTTACGTGCTGGCAACGCAGAAGTGCTCGCCACCATGCCCGATGAAAATCTTGTCGATAGCCTCAATGGCGAGATCAGGGCAGCCCGTCGCAGCGCAGGTATCTCCAAGGCCGAGCTCACCCAGGTGAGGACCGACATGGAAACGATGCAGCAGCAAAAAGATGCCCAAGAGCGGCAATTGGTCGCTGCACAGACCGAGCAAAAAAATCTCCAAGGACGCATCGAGGCATTGCTTGCTGCCGGCAACCGCGAAGGCAACGCAGCAAAACAGCCAGTTTCACAGCAGCTCAGCGATAGCCTGCTCCTCCTGCGCCAGCAATTGAGCAACGCAGAGGCACGCGCCGCTGAGGCCAGCGCCACGCAAGATGCCCTGAGCAGGGCCCAGGCCCAGCTCCAAACCAAGGAGCGCGAACTGCGCGCGGCGCAAACGAGCCTCCAAGACAAGGCCACTGAACTTGCCGCGGCCCAGCGGTCCAGAAGCACCCTCCAAAAATCATTGACCGACGCCAATGCCCGACTGACTGAGTACCAAAATTCCAAAGGTTCATCCCAGCAGGAATTCGACCGTCTCCAGCAAGAAAATCGCAGCCTCAGCAGCAATCTCAACAGCAAGGAACAGCAGTTGGGCAAAGCAACCGCCGAAAACAAGGCTGCTAGGGACAGCATCGCGATGCTGCGCCAGCAGCGCAGCGGCTTGCAGGCAGACATCGCCGCCCGCGATGGCAACCTGCGATTGCAGATACAGCAGCGCGACAGCCTTCAAAAACAGCTCCAATTGGCCTCCAAACGTGAGAAGGCATTGGGACTAGAGATCACAGCCTTGCAGACGCGCGTCGATAGCCTCGCCCGCATGCGCGTGCCCGAGGGCGACCAGGCGCGCTACCTCAAAGAGCAACGCAGCAAGCTCGACCTGCTCCAAAAAGAGCTTGAGACCCGCGATCTCACAGCCACAGACAAGGAAAAACTCCTCTCCCAGCGCGAATCGGTCTTGCAGGCCAAGGAAGCCGCATTTGCAGCTGAGGAAAATCGGTTCAAGAACTTGGAGGAGCGTGAAAAGCGCCTCCAGCTCTTGGAACAGCAGCTCAATGCCCGTGAAGGCATCGGCTCCGTCGATGCCACGCCCATCCAAGTGCGCGAGGGCCGTGTCATGGAATTTGGCACACAAGTGCCCGTCTTCATCGTCGAGACGAGCCTCGGCGTGAAGGCCGTGCAGCGCCAAGTCGTGGGTTATATGCTGAGCCGCGAGGAGTTGCTCGACAGCCAATTCCCGGAAATTTTGTATCGCACTGCCCATTTGGGAGAGCTGGATTCCACTCCGCTTGAGCTCAAAGTAAGGATCGATACCAAAGCCGGCGGGTCCATTTTGCAAATTTCTTTGCGCATGAGCAACGGTGAATATCTCGGCGGCGACAAGTACCGCGACCGAAATGATGCCGTCAAGCAACTCATTAGCAAGATACTACGTTATAAGATTTAACGACCTCGATGCGGTTCCTACCTACCATCTTGCGGCGTTTCCTTTGGATATTGCCGCTGCTACTTGCCCAAGCCTTTGGGCAGGTGGGCAAGGAATTGCATCTAAAGTTGGAGCAATCGGTCTTTTTGCAAGAGAAAACCAGCGCGTTTGAAAGCAGCTCCCAGCCCTATCTCGTCTTTCCTTACCTCAATGACTACCCGCGCTACGATGGCAAAGACTATCTCAAGCGCATCGAGAAAGCCGAAATGGCCGAAGGTGGGCCCGATTTGTTGGCGCTCGATTCATTGCTCGGCAATTTCATCGGTCACTGGGGCATCGCCAATTTTTCAGAAAATGTAGATCTCCTCTGGAAAGCCGGGCAGGTCAAGGAAATGCTCGGCGACACCGTTGCCTCAGCGATGTATTACGAGATCGGCCTCAAAAATCAGCGCCCTTGGAAACCACAAGTGAAAATCCACTTTGACTCTCTCAAGGCCCAAAAGAATGTCGAGTGGGTTGATTTGCAGTTTTACTACAAGATTTTGGAGGCACGTCGCAAGATCGACCCCCTCATTCCGCCCAAAGGCGTGATGCTCAACATGGGTCCCAAGATCAACTCTGAGCGACCAGACTATGCCCCGTTTATGCACCCGAGCGACTCGGTGCTCATCTTTACGAGTCGCCGCGACGAGGAGATTGTGATCGACGACATCAACGAGCGCAAAAATGAAGACCTCTATTTTGTCGAGAAAGGCTTCATAGACGGCACTTGGTCTTATGCACAGCGCTTCTCGGGCATCATCAATAGCAGCTACAACGAGGGTTCTGCCACCCTGAGCCCAGATGGACGCACACTCTATTTTACCCGCTGCGACGCACCCAATGGCTACGGTTCTTGTGATATCTACATTGCAGATTTCATCGGGAGCGAGTGGACCAATATTCGCAACATCGGCCCCAACGTGAATTCGGCTGAATGGGACAGCCACCCCAATGTAACGCCAGATGGAAAGTCACTTTACTATACCAGCAATCGCAAAGGCGGCTTCGGGAAAAGCGACCTTTACGTTACCCACCGCTTGGAAGACGGCACATGGACCAAGGCCGAAAACCTAGGCCCGACCATCAATACCATCGAGGACGAGGTCACGCCATTTTTCCATCAAGTCAATCAGACACTTTTCTTTAGCTCTACCGGCCACCTCAAAAACTTGGGTGGCTACGACATCTACAAATCACGCTGGCTCGACGACCACTACGAAAACCCAAAAAACGTGGGCCCACTCGTCAATTCGCTCGCCAACGAATACTATTTCTCGATCGATGGCAAGGGCACGCGTCTCTTCTATGCAAGTGCCAAAAAGGATCAAAACAAAGCCGAATACCAGCAAAACTTTGACCTCTACTCCTTCCCGATGCCGATGGAGGCCCGCCCCGATGCCATCGTGACCCTGCGTGGTTACCTCATCGACTCCGTCTCAGGCAATCCCATCACGGGGATCGTCCTGGTGATCGACCGCGACAATGGCATAGAGGTAGCGCCCAAGCACATCAATAAGTATGGCTACTTCGAATTTGACCTGATCAACAATCATAAGTACGACATCTATATACAAGGGGAAAATTTCCTCACGATCAAAGAGGATATTACCTTGAGTGGCGATACCACATTCACCGAGCTCACCAAGAGCTTCGATGTCGGGAAACCGATGGTGTTTGAGAATCTGGAATTTGAGGACGACAGCTATGAACTCAATGGCAGCATCGAGCCCAAACTGAACTATTTGGTGGCCTTTTTGAAGAAGTATCCCATGTTTCGCCTAGAGGTCAAGGGACATACCGATAGCGACGGCGAGGCCAAATACAACTTGGAGCTATCGCGCAAGCGTGCTGCGATCATCAGGCATTACATTATCAAAGCAGGCGGTTTCCCAGAGGATTTCATCACGGCCCAAGGTTTTGGAGAGACCCGACCGCTGGTCGCCAATGACAACGATGTCCACAAAAACATGAACCGCCGCGTGGAGTTTGAGTTGTGGATGGATCCCGCCTACCAAGGCCCGATGGTCTTACCGACCATCGATGACTTTGACTTTGATGACATGGGCGATGAGGACTTTGACCCCGAGTTCATGAAGGAGACCGACTGGGAATGGAACAACGACGAGGAAATCGACTACTACGAATGGGAGACAGACCTTGAGGAAGACGCGGAGCTTTTGAAAGAATTCGATGATTTTGGCAAAGACCCCTCCCCCAATCCCCCGATCGATGATACCGTGGATGACCTAGAGGAAGACGACCTCGACGGCGACCAATAAGTCGGTCAGAACCATTCAAATCTCCTTCATGGCCAGTATTTTTAGGTTTTGTGTATTTTTTGGAGCAAAATGTCGGGAAAAATGGCTGGGGACTTTGTGGTCTGGAAAAAAAGCCATAACTTTGGGGAAATGTAAGGAGGCAGAATGAATCGTGAAGAAAGCAAAGAGGGGTTAGGAGAATTCAAAATCACTCACGTCCCCATGCGAATTGGGATCACTCAACAGACGATGTATCGTGCGATCAACAACGAAAAAATAGGCAATGCGTTACGCTATTTTGCGCAACATATCCCCTACTTACCTTCGATGAAGGCCATTAAGTTGTTGTTTTTTCTAGACTTGTATGCCGTTTTGGAAAAAGGCGTGCCCATCACATGGCTAGAATACAAAGCTTGGAAATTTGGCCCAGTACCAAGCAGCATTTGGGCCGAGTTGCGCCATGGGGTCATCACCGTGGATCAAGCCATAGGCGATTGCTCACTCGACGACTACCTAGACATACAGAGGTTTGAAAATGAAGTCTCGGGCAATATCGAAATCAACCTCAAAGCCAAGGGCGAATTCGACGATGGGGAATTTAGTGCCTTTGAAGTGAATTTACTCGCGCGTGTGGTTGAGCAATATGGGCACTTGACTGGCTACCAGCTCAGCCAATTGAGCCACCAAAAAGATGGGCCTTGGGATAAAGCAGTGCACCTGCATCAATTGGAGCGCAGATTTACCTTAGGTGACCATACCCCAGACGTTTCAATCGACCTCGCAGCAGAGATTGCTGGCGACCACAAATTTGAAGCCTACCTTGCCGCCAAGGAAGCCATGGAAACAAAAATACATATCCGACAATTCGCTCAACAACATGGAAAAACAGACTCAGCCCTCTAAGTATCCCACGGGCGGTCTGTATTTGTTTGAGGAATGGGATTTTGCAAGTGGCCGTGGGCCTCAGCAAAAATTTTCCATTATCCTGCAGCAAAATGCAGCCACCTCCCTTGTCCTACATTGCTGGCCCACCAAAGTGGATCGCAGCCATGCCCTTCTCAAGGCGAAGCCAGGCTGTGTCTCAGCATCCCCGTACTCTTGCTATAAGTTCAAGGCAGGGAAAAAAGTCACAACCAACGGTTGGAGCTTTAACCTTGACACGTATGTCTATGCGGGCAGTGGTCTCGATATGAACAGCTACGATGTGCTCGATGTACATGCTCGTCATGGCAAACTGAAATTTGTGGGGCTGTTGTTGGCACCTGAACTACATGCCCTGATCGACTGCATGCTGAGTTCAGAAGACATCAAGCTACGGTACAAACGGTTTTTGGCCGCCGACACGGCCTAGCGCATGCATTGCCTGCCGCAAAAACTCGCGAATGAAACAAGCTTGCGAGCTGGATTCTGTGTAATTTTACAGCGGTATCATGAATGTAAGTCCTCCACTCCCCCTTCCTGAAGCGCTGCTAGCGCGCATGGACGCCACGCCACAAAACCCCCGCTATCACCGCGAAGGCAGCGTGCTGGCCCACACGCAATATGTGCTGCAGCAATTTCAAGCCCACCAAGACCAATTCGGATTGACCGAAGAGGAAAAGCTGGTGCTGTATTGGGCGGCAGTCTTGCACGACGTCGGCAAGATCGTGACCACCATCTGGCAAGATGAGCGCCACCGCTCACCAGGCCACGAGCGCGCAAGCGTGCCTTTTGCGCAGGAAATCCTGCTCCAGCAACCTGATCTTACGGCGGCGAGCCGCCGCAAGATCTTGGACTTGATCAGGTGGCATGGCTTGCCACTGCGCTTTGCACAGACCCAGCAGCCTATAGAGGTTGTCAAAAAATTGGGCACGCGCACAGACCTACGACTTTTGGGGATTTTTGCCTTGTGTGATTTCTGGGGGCGCGATTGCGACGACAAGCCAGAGATGTTGGCCATCATGGGCAATTTCAAGGAATTGATCGTGCCGCAAGTCGAGTTTGAACTCGGCAAATATGCCGACTTGGAAACGGCATCGATGACCTGGAATCTGAGGCACAAAAACGCCATCTGGAGCGCCTACAAAATGGGCGACATGCGGCTGCTAGAGAAACTCATTCCGGCACGCCAAACCAATACCCTGGAAACGCGCGGTCAGCGCGTGACCATCGTCTTTGGGCCGCCACTCGCCGGCAAGACCACTTGGCTAGACCTGCACTATCCAGACCACTTCAGGGTAAGTCTGCACGAGCATGAATTTACCAATGCCATGCGTGGCAATGAATACCTCATCGCCCGCAAGCTCATCGAGCTCAAACACCTCATGCGCGTGTACCTCAATCGTCATCAGCATGTGGTGCTGGAAAGCCGTGACCTGGATGAAAACATCCGCCTGAGGCTTGCAGAGGTCTTGCGCGACATGCCCGTCGAGCTGGATTACGTGCTCGTCGAGGCTGGCCTTGACGAGCTGCGGGATCGCAACCTGCTTGCGGCATCGCCGATCGAGGACAGCATCATCGCAGAGACCTATCACGCCATGGAACTCGTGCATCCTTGGGAGGCACATGGCATCCAATATGTGAGAAGCTAAAGCATGGCCTAAGGCGGAATAGTGCCATGGTCACCACCGGCAACCCCGCGAATTCATGTCGCAGCATGTGCATGCACCCAAGCCTACTTGTATCCTTGAATTGAGCCTTAAATCAAGCTTTTTGAGGCAGGAAGCGGCCCATCCACGTCTGGTCCAAGGGCAATTCCCAGCGGGAGAGATCGTTGGTTTGGCCCATCGTGCTGTCAAAAACGGTGGTCGCGGCCGATAGACGGCCATCCAAGATGGCTGCCCTGACCTCCTTGAAATCCATGTGATCGAGCTGCCCGCCTGCTCCTTTGAAAAAAATGCGTTCAGGGCCTAGAATTTCCAGATTTTGACGCGTCAAAATATCTGTAACGCCCTTGGTCATGCTATCAATAGAGCAACCTGTGGCATGGCCAGGTTCGGCAACAACTACGATAAAACGGTCATGCCGCATCTCGGCTTTCCCCGGCACAGGCGCACCGTGGGCCTTCCAGACCGCCGTAAAGGCATCGAGTTGCTGAAGTACAAGCGCTTTGGTAGCCTCAGATGGGGTCACCGCCAATTGAAAAATCCAGATGTGTTGCATAGCTGCTCAATGCGTAACTTGAAATGCCTTTTCGGCAACCGCCTTGTCGAGCAAGGCTTGCGTGACTACCAGCAAATAGCGGTCCTTTTTGAGGCAACTGATATCGAGCTGATAAATGTATTCACCAGCGAGGTTGAAGGGCATCACCTTGGTAACTACCTGCTCACCGATTCTGTTATAAACGCGCACAATCAATTCTTGATCTTGATCGACGTGGTACTCGATCAGCAACTTGCGTTCATGGTCGATCACCACCTCGTCGAGCGTGACATTGATCGAGTAGTCGGCCAGCGTGAACTCCGAAAGAATGTCTAATTTGCCATTGGGGTCGGCTTTGCGGATGCGGTAATGCCGTAATTTCTCGTCCTTGACATCGACAAAATTGTATTCGGCATGACGATCGACACCACCCTTGCCCTTCACGCGTGCCCTGATGCGCCAGTCTTTGCCATCCTCGCTTGCCTCCACCAAAAAGTCAAATCCGCTGCGCTCAAACTCCGTGCTCCATGAAACATAGATTTCATGGTAGAAGATCTTTCCCTCGGCATGAATGATCTTCACGTCTGCCACAGGCCCCCCCTCAGCAGCCTTGACCGAGGCGACTGCCAAAAACATCACAAAACCGAGCGTCAAAAGTCGTTTCATATCCGCTGAAAATATCCAGAGCCTTAAAATAAGCGAATTGTGGATAAACATGCAAGCGCAATGCGAAATTTAAATGGAGACATCGATGACGCCCCAATAAAATGTGGATAACTACGGATTTAACTTTCCGTCCCCAACAAAATAAATGCTGCATTTTCCTGTGAATCCGCCGCATTCCCGCGATTTGCAGCCCTTCATCCAGCGCCAAGCAAGTTTGCAGGCTCTACTCATTTCCACATTTGTAAAATACCGCTGCAACAAATAGGATTCCCGAATGCCAAAACAAAATGCGGCTGAACCCCTAAGGACTCAGCCGCATTCACAATTTGTCGAAGACCTTATTCGACGATCGTCAGTTCCTTGATCAAGTTGGTGGCGCCAGCATACTTTTCGATCACGAAAAGCACGTAGCGGATGTCCACACTGATCGTGCGCTGCACACGTGGATCATAGACGAGGTCGCCCGTCATCGATTCCCAGTTGCCATCAAACGCAAGACCGATCAATTGACCGCTGCCATTGATAACAGGAGAACCCGAGTTGCCACCGGTGATATCGTTGTCGGTGAGGAAACACACAGGCAGCTTGCCGTTTTTGCCATAGCGACCATAGTCTTTGGCAGCCAAGAGGTCATGGAGCTTGGTAGGCACATCAAATTCCTCGTCGCCCTTGACTTCTTTTTCCAAGATACCGTCGGCATAGGTATAGGCTTTGTAGCTCACACCGTCGCGTGGATCATAAGGAATCATCTTGCCGTAGCTCACACGCATCGTGAAATTGGCATCGGGATAATACTTCTTGCCAGTATTCATCTCATGGAGACCAGCCTCATAAGCCATCATGTTGGCGCTATTGACAGCATCAAACATACCTTGACCGACCGCCAACTGCGAACGGTAGAGGTCGATGATGCTGGAAATGAACTCGACTCCTGGGTCAGCCTCAAGTGCCTTTTTGCTAGGATTCTCCAAAAACGCCTTGCATTTGGCTTCGCTCACCAACATGCTGTTCTTGAACACGCTGGCAGCATAGCTGTCAAAACGGGTCATGTCGCCCTTGGCTTTGGCCTTGGAGAAGGTTTTGCCTTTGAAGGCAGCAGGCTGCATTCCGGCAGGCAGGTCGGTGTGCAAGAACTCCGTCATGCGCGAGAAGATATTCTGGTCGGTGTGGAGGTTGTACTCCTTGAAGTGCGCCTCCAAGCCAGCACTGAGCGCATCGAGCTGCGGTTGTGCCTTGCTTTTGTCTTTCTCTTTGTCGTCAAGGGCACGTGTGAGGCGCCAGTAACCGATCCCGTAGGTCACGAGACCTGGTGCAAAAGCAGCCATGTTGATATAGCTGGAGAGCTTGAGCACATCTTTGCTCTTCTCATAATTTTCCTTGAATTGGCTCAATACTTCGCCATACTTGGCTTTGCGACCTTGGTCAGCATTGACCCAGTTGGTAAATTGTTTTTCCATCGCCTCGCGCTCCTCGATGAGGCCGCGACGGTCAAGGCCACGGTTTTGGCCGAGGAAATACTTGTAGGTATTGGCGAGGGAAGCATAGTTGCTGGCCATCATGATGCGCACCTTAGGATCGGCATCCATATCGGCCTTCATGATGCGCAGGCGCTCACCCAGGATTTTCACGATGAGCGGATTGCTGTTTTTGTACTGGAAGTCGATGGCATAGCTGCTCAGATAGCGGTCTGTGCTGCCAGGATAACCCATGGTCATCGCAAAATCACCTTCGTTCAAGCCTTTGATCGAGATCGGCAAGAAGTGCTTGGGCTTGTAGGGCACATTGTCAGCGGAGTATTCCGCAGGCTTGTTGTCCTTGTTGGCATAGACCCTGAAGATGGAGAAGTCGCCTGTCTGCCGCGGCCACATCCAGTTGTCGGTGTCGCCACCAAACTTGCCGATGCTTGACGGCGGTGCGCCGACCAAACGAATGTCATTGAAGACTTCATAGACCATGAGCATGTACTCATTGCCATTGAACATTGACTTGACCTCGGCGCGGAAGAGTTCGCCTTCAGCAGCCTCTTCCTCGATTTTGCCGATTTCTTCTTCGCGCTTGGCCTCAGCCTCTTCTTCAGACAGACCTTCGACAGCCTTGTTGATGCGATCAGTCACCGACTCGATGCGCTGCAAAAAGGAAACATTGAGGCCCTCATTGGGGAGCTCTTGGTCTTTGCTCATGGCCCAGAAGCCATTGGTCAAGTAATCATGCTCCACAGAACTCTGTGTCGCGATTGCGTCGTAGCCACAGTGGTGGTTGGTGAAGAGCAGCCCCTCAGGAGAGACCACCTCGGCGGTACAGAAGCCACCCATTTGCACAACAGCGTCTTTGAGGGAAGACTTGTTCACGCTATAAATGTCATCGGCAGTGAGCTTGAAGCCCATCTGTTGCATTTCAGCGAAATTGAGTGTCTTGATCAGGTGGGGCAACCACATACCCTCGTTGGGGGGTACAGGCATGGAGCTTGGTGTACCGGCGAAAACACCGAGGCCAAACAGCATCCCCACCAACATCAGAAAAGGTTTCTTTAGCATAATGTGAGATATTTTTAGGCGAAATTTCACGTTAAAACAGGGCGAAAATTAAGGAAAACAATTCAGATTGCACAGCAAAGCCCTGCGACAAAACCTTCCGAAGCTCAATTATTGGCCAAAATGGCAATTATTCACCCCAAATTGTTGCCCCAAAAAAGAAGTCCATGTAACCTAAACCTAAAATTACCCTAAAAATAGTGCTCGCCTGAGAAGCTGAATCGTTGCAGATGCGTGAATGCCCCACAGGTAACCACCGCCAAAGCATGTAATCCAAAGCCATATTTCGGTATATGCAATTCAGGAAAGTGCTGCACCTTTGGATCAAAGAAAATTGTCAATGTCTAAAATGAAAGCGACCATGAATATGCGTAAAACTTCAACCCTCGCCACCGCCCTGCTCGCCATCTTGATGGTTTGCAGCCTAAGCGGTTGGGGCCAATCCGCAGAAATCCAAGGAACCGTAAAAGACGGAGCCGTGGTAATGCCTGGACAAAGTGTCCAACTCTGGAAAGATGGTAATTTCACAGGCCGTGGTTACCTCACAGACGATGAAGGCAAGTTTGAGTTTTCAAGACTGGAGGCTGGTAGCTACAGCATTAAACTCACTGTCTCTGGGCAAACCATTGTTCAAAATATCACTGTTGAAACCGATGAACTTCAGCCTATGGTCATCCAAATAGCCGTGAGCAATGAAGGTGAAGATGGTCCAGAAACTAGGCATAAAGGACTTGTGATCCGGGACTCCAAAGAGATATTCACTGTCGATCCCAAAATCACATGGACGATGGACCGCAAGGAGATCGAGGAATTTGGCGGCGGTCGCGACATCAAAGCACTTGTTGCACTCGCCCCAGGCATGGTGCAAAAAGATGCTGGCGATCCCCTCAATTTCAAGGGCGGCCGCTCCGATGCCAATGCAACATATATGGATGGCATGAAATTGCGCGGAACAGATCAGATGCCACTTGGCGCCATCGAACAGATCACCGTAGTCACTGGCGGCCTACCTGCTGAATATGGAGACGTGATGGGCGCGGTCATTGTCGTGACCACACGCAACCCAGGCATACATATGGGCCACATCGGCAAGCCGCTGACCAAAACCGAGAAGCAAATGCAAAAGCAATTGCGCAAAAAAGGCAGCTCCGAAGGCGCACTGTGGCTCGACCTAGATGGTTTGGCTTGCAACTGATCTGGCAATCCTGATTTGAATTGACTCGATATTTTCTCAACCTATTTCAAGACCACCCGGTAGAAGGCTCGCCTTCTCCGGGTTTTTTCTTTGCAGGATTTTGCAAATGTGCCACATCTTGCCTACCTTCCATTGATTTTCAACACAGTACATATTTGCATGAAATCCCTTGCGTTGCGCTTCCTCCTAGCTTGTCTCTTGCCAGCGATCCTGTTGCTGAGCATGCCTGCTTGGGGGCAAAATGGTAGCATCAAGGGACAGGTGATCCATAAAGGTGCGCCGCTTGAGTTTATCACCATCAAGCTTTGCGACACAAAAGGAAACGTCCTCAACGGGACGTTGAGCGACGAGCTGGGCCACTTCGAATTCAAGCAGCTGAACCCTGGCTCCTATTCGTTGATCGGTGAATATGAAGGCTATACTTTGCAAACGAAAGTGGTTGTGGGCATCGATGCGCAAGTCGTCGTCACCTTGACCCCGAGCATCTTCAGATGGATTCCACAGCCGCAACCCAAGTATTTGCAAGAGGAAATCTTGATCACTTATGTGATTTATAACCATCAATCGGGCAGCCATCGCCTTGCATTCAGCTAAAAAATACCAGCATACCACCTAATTCACTTAATTTGCAACCTGTATTTCAACAGAAAAAGAATGATGAATTTCTCCTTGTCCCCTATACGCACTACCTTTTCTGCACTTGTAGCTGCCTGCACCATCGTCTTGTGTACCAGCTGTGAGGAGCCACCCGAGGCTTGTTTCACCCCGAGCGTGACGCTTACCGATGTGAATGCTCCCGTAAAATTGGAGAACTGTAGCGAGCGCGCGACAGGATACACTTGGGATTTTGGCGATGGCAGCACCAGCACCGAAGCCAGTCCTACCCACACATTCACCGCCGAGGGGCAATACCTCGTCGCCATCGTCGCCAAAGCCAAAGTGAGTGCAAATGACGATACCTACAAGACCCTGGTCGCAGCTGGGCAACGCCTATTCGCAAGCGCCACCATCGGCAGCCTGCCTGCAACCAACTCCAGCGGAGGCGCTTGGGATGCCAGCGACAACGCCGACATCGCCGTGCGCTTCTCGCAAGGCGCAACGGTTGCCTACCAAAGCCCCACGCAGACCGACGCCGCATGGACCTTCCCGATGACCGTGCCCACACCGACATCGAGCCTGGTCCTCACCCCCAATACCTGGACGATCACCCTCCTCGACATCGATGGCGGCAGCGAGGAGGTCATGGCAACATTCTCCGTGAACTTGCTGAGCTTCGTCCCAGTGGTGACCAAGACCATTGCACTCACCGCCAACAACAACAGCAGTATCTCGGTGAATTACACCCTGCGTTGATCGGCCAAAACTTTTTGCAATGAACGTACAACTGGACCTGGTGACTGCCTTTCATCACAGTTTCCGCATTCCGGCACGGCCTACTCCGACCGCCGAAATCCCGGAAGCCGAGATGCGTCACGAGATCATGCGCGAAGAAAACGATGAGTACCGTGAGGCTTGTGAAAAAGGCGACCTGATCGCGATCGCCGATGCGCTCGGCGATCAGCTCTATGTATTGTGTGGCACGATCATCGCCCATGGCTTGCAAGACAAAATCGCAGCAATATTTGCCGAAATACACCGCTCCAATATGAGCAAGCTCGATGCCGACCAGCAGCCGATCTTGCGCGCCGACGGGAAGATTCTCAAAAGCGCTAACTATTTCAGACCACAACTCGCGCCGATTTTGGGCGTGGAAAGCTGATTTTTGCTTTTCTTGCAGGCACATTTTCAAGAAACACATGGCCAAAACCATTTTCCATCTCTCTACCTGCAGCACCTGCGTGCGCATCCTCAAAGACCTGAAGCCAGGACCCGACGTCGTGTTGCAAGACATCAAGTCCAAGCCGCTCAGCGCGAAGCAATTGGATGAGATGCGTGCCCTCACAGGGAGTTACGAATCCCTATTCAGCCGCAGGTCACTGAAATACAAAGCCCTCGGATTGGGAGCGATGACGCTTACTGAAGACGACTACCGTCGCTACATCTTGGAGGAATATACCTTTTTGAAGCGGCCCGTCGTGTTGCTCGGCAAGCAGATATTTGTCGGGAACACCGCCAAGGTCGTCGAGGAGGCCAAGGCCGCACTTGCACTATGAGTACGCTCGCCACATTGAAGCTAGCCATCGCATCCCATACCCCTTGGGATGCCGACGAGGCCGCTATGCAACAAGCGATGCTTGACTTTGTGGACAAGTTTTCAGATTGCCTCTGGCGCAGCCAGCTAATAGGACACATCACAGCCTCTGCTTGGGTGCTCGACGAGTCAAGCACGCAAGTCTTGCTGATCCATCATCGCAAGCTTGACAGATGGCTACAGCCCGGCGGCCATGCCGACGGCGAAGCCAATACACTCGCCGTCGCGCAGCGTGAAGTGCTCGAAGAAACTGGCTTGGAGACAGAGCCAATTTCGGCAGCTATTTTTGATTTGGACATCCACGAGATTCCGGCAAGATCTTCGGAGCCAATGCATTACCATTATGATTTGCGTTACCTGCTGCGGCCCCGCGCAGGCAGCCAATTGCAGATCAACCACGAGGTCAAAGCCGCAGAATGGGTGCCACTTACACACGTGCAGGCCCGCGCTACCGATCGGTCATTGCTTCGAATGGTGGAAAAAGTCCTGTCCCAAAACACTGAATCATCAGCCCCTCACCTCTTGTAAGAATTTGAGGCCGTTTGCAACCACTTGCAATTGGTAGTTATCCCCAATGTTTCCCACATTCTATGAAGTTGGTCGAGAAATGCAGGAATGTGGAAAAAATTTGGAAATCTCGTCACAACTCCTATCTTCAATCTTATTCGGGGCGAATCGCAGCTGCCCTGATGTAAGAATATGTTGGGATTGTACACATTGGATCAGCAGCAAAAATCACCGCAAGGCCGTCATGGCCTTTGGGTTCTGCTGTTGGGTCTCATGTTGGCATTCCTCCCCTTGTCTAGCCCAGCCTGCGCGCTCACCGATGCAGCTGGCGACAATGAAAATGGCTTGATGATCCACATCACAGGGCATTCGATCCAAGGTCAATACCTCATCATCACCTATGACATCGAGTTTCCTGGCATGACCAAGGTCAAGCTTTTCAATGGCAACAATGAACTGCTTTGGCGCAGCCAATATATCGATGACAAAGAGGGTGCACATCGCCTCGTGCTCAAGGCAAGCGTCTTGAACCCCGGCAACTACGTCTTCGAGTTTGATTACAAAAATCAAAAACAAAACTACGCGCTCTCGATGTGATTCCCACAGCGGCGAGACACCACTATCGGGGCCAAGCGCCCCTTTTTTGATGCCCATCATAAATGAAAAAACGGAGCCTGAGCTCCGTTTTTTCATTTATGATGACAGAGAAGTTTGCTCAGACGTTGGATTTTGCCAAGAAGGAAACACAAAATTCGTCAAATGTATTCAATCTAGAATAGCTAAGCTTCACGACCTCATTCGTGTGATTCACATTGAGGTAGGTTTGGTAGATATTGGTGCCGACCTCGATCGTAAAAAAGACACCGGCGACCTCATAACGCAGGTTGCTAGCGTTCACGAGGCTGCTGCGCAAAGTTTGAAAATTGCCGAGCAAACACTGCATTTGAACCGTGTCGCTGCCCTCGGCCGTATTCAGTTGCAGGGCCATGCTCCATGCAGCCCCCACGGTCGGCAGTTTCATAATGAGCATGCAGCGCTCGCTATCAGTGCCATTGACGATGGGCATCGTACCGCCGTCGGCGGGGCTGTCCAAATGCAATTCGGTATAGTTGGTGGTTCCTGTCGCGGCAAACATCGCAAAATCAACCGTGTCAAATGGGCTTATTGCTGCACCACCACCATCGGCAGGGTCTTGGCCAGGGTTAAAACAATCAATAGCAGGCAAAACAGCAAGGCATCTTGGAAAGAAAACTTTCTGACTTTTCATAAACTTAGGTCTTGAGGTTGCAAAAATTGGATTCCGAAAGCATTGGGCAGCAAATGCCCAAGAATAAGATGAGAATTTAGACCATTTTCCATAAAAAATATTGATAAAAGATTGCAAATCGATGGATTTGACGTGCAGAGGATCATTATTTCTCAACGGGAATCGTGCCTCTGTTGCAATCTGGTTTCACAAACATGGATGAATTTGCTAGCTTGCATAGGGTTGAACACTTTGGAATTGATGTACATGCAGCGATCGCCACGCAGCTTGATTTTGATGTTGTTGATGTGTTGCACGCTGGGCAACATGGTACTCATTGCCCAAAATCTTCCCTGGCCGATGCAGCAGCCACAAGCCGCCGCCGCTTACGATGCCATCGAGTCTGAAATGCAAGCAGCCCGCTACCAAGCCGCCAAGGGCCATCTGCAGCAAGCCATCCGCACGTTTGCACAACCTAGCAGCGACCAATTGTTGTTTTTCATGACCTATGCGCAGGCACTCACTGTGTCTGCGCAATTTCATGAAGCGATCATTTGCTTGAAATTTTGTCAAGAAAACTACAAGCAAGACCTCGATCGCATCCCCAATGCCCGCCCTTTTTTGCTGGAGTGCTACGCAGACATCGCCATAGAGGTCCAGCTAACTGGTCTCCGTCGCAAGGCTGTGAGACGTCTGGAAGAAGCCTACGGCTTGCTCAGCATCCATGCGCCTCACAAAAGTAGTACGGCCAGAAAAATCGCCGTATTGCACCGCATCACAAAAAATAGCCCCGAGGCGCACAAATGGTATCCTGTTGCCACGGAAAATCTCAATGGCTCATGTGTCGATCAGTTGAGATTGCTCACCGAGGAGGCGGTACAAGCCAAAAAGGACTGCGATAACAAGACCTGTATGCGCAAAGTGCAGCTAGGTCAAGACATCATCCAACACTGCAAGGGATTACGACGTGAAGACCTCGTCTATAGCGAGCTTGCCTATGCCGAGTACTGTGAAATCGCCAGCCAAAGCGCAGAAAATCCCTGGGAATGGATGCAAAATGAGCGACGGGCAGCCAACAAAATTCTTGCAATCTCAAACAAATGTCCCGAAATCATTTCCCAACAGCTCGTAAATGGGATCCTCGCGTGCGCCATCCAAGCAACAGAAGCGGGCGAAATGGAAACGGCGAGAGAATTCTCCCAACGGGCCCTTGACCTGCAATTGAAACGCGGAGTAGGTCCCAAATTTGCTTCGATCATCTATCAAACGCTGGGAACCACCTGCCAATTCCTTGGCCGCAAGGATGAAGCCCTTCAATACTATAGATTGGCACTGCTCCAATATCCCCACCATCTACCTTTGGAAAATGACCCTAGCCAATACATCACCATCCTGGGCAATTACGGGCAAGAGCTCATCGAAAACGAGCATTTTGCCGAGGGCGAAAAATACATGCATGAAGCGATTACGGCATTGCTAGACTTCGATCCCAATGATAGCAAACGCCTCAGCATATTTTATCTGAACCTTGCGATTGGATACGACAACCAAGACCTCACACAACAGGCCGCAGATTACTTCACGTTGTCTGCCGAAACCAGTTGCAGGGCGCTCCAAGATTCCTGGCTCTCTTCTGCACAAGCCCGCATCGGGGCAGCTACGCAACGCTTGATCTTAAAAGACCTCCCCGCAGCACATGCCCAGCTCCAACTCGGCATAGAAGCCATTCATCAGATCCCAGCCACGTCCCCCCTCAACAAAGTGTATCCCTTGCTCGACCTGGCTAACTATTATCGCTTGTCTGGCGACCTGGAGGCAGCCTTGCAGTCCAACCACGACCTGCTACAAGTCGTGCTGTTTGATTTCAAAGGCGAGGATCAGTACCTATGCCCCGATCTCGAAAACTACATCACGCCGTGGTACACACTCGAAGCGGTGGACCAAAAGATGAGCATCCTTTGGCAGATGTACCAACGCGACCATGACCAAGCATTGCTGCCCGCCATCGTGACATGCGGCCAAAAAGCACTGAGCCTGCTGCGCAAGCTCAGGCAAGAGCGCACGAGTGAAGACGACAAACTCAATGTGAACAAGAAATGGCGCAAACTCTATGAGAAATCGCTCCAAGCAGACATGGAGCTCTACCAAAAAACCCAAGATCCAGCTCATTTGCAGACAGCATTTGCCATTGCAGAGCAAAGCAAAGCCATGATACTCATGGAAGCCATCGTGGAAAATAGCGTCTTGGAAAATACCAGCGCCACCGCAGACATGGCCCAGCAACGCCGTAACCTCAGAGGCCAGATGAACCTGTTGCGCGCGCAGATCGGCAAGGGCAATGCCAACGTTACCCAGCTCAAACAGGAGCAAGAGGCCCTGCTTGCCCTTCAGAAACAACTGGACAACCTGCTGAAACAAGTCGAGGCCGCCAACCCCAAATACTTTGATTTGGTCTATCAATTTGACATCGTGAAGCTGAGCACGCTACAAAAAATTCTCGGTCGAGCGCAGCGCGCCCTCGTCGAATTTTTCTATGGCGACAGCACGATCTATACGCTGGTTGTAAATGCAGACACCCTGGTCGTCTTGCAATACCACCCAGACCAAGTCTTCCAAGACAGCCTCAACGCATTCGTCCACGAACTGCAAGCACGCCCCAACGCGGGCAATGCTGCAGCCGCCACTGCCTACCTACGCAAGTCCAAAATCATCACAGATGCACTCTGGCGCCCGATCGAGCGCCATCTGCGTCCGCGCGTTGTGATCATCCCCGACGGCCCCCTCAGCTATGTATCGTTTGAGGCTCTGGTCGATCACGCAACCGACAAACAGCAGGTGAAATTCCAGGATTTTCAATATTTGCTCGATCGCTACACGATCTCTTACCACTATTCGGCTACATTTTTCAGTGCGCCAGAGGCCTCGACGCCCCCACTCCGCAAAGGAATACTCGCGATTGCGCCCACATTTGAGGGGCACCCAGGACTCAGTCCACTGCCAGAGTCTGCAGCTGGCGTCGAGGACATCGATGACCAATTTGAAAATGTGAATGTGCTTGCCCAACAGGCTGCGACTAAATCAGCATTCTTGAAAATCGCACATCAGTATGAGATCATTGACCTTGCGACCCATGGGAAATTTGACAAAAATAATTTCCTAGATTCGCGCATCTATTTCACCGCAGATGGCACCGGCGACAGCCTGCTCTACTTGCGCGACCTCTACACCCTCAATCTACCTGCCGAGCTCGCCATCTTGGAGGCCTGCGAGACTGGCTTGGGAGACTACCACCAAGGCGAGGGCGTGATGAGTCTCGCACGCGGATTTACCTACGCGGGTTGCGAAAGTGTATTGATGAGTTTGTGGCAAGTGCCCGATGGCAATTCCACCCACAGCATCATCCAAGGATTTTATGACAATCTCTCCCTAGCAATACCCCGCGACGAAGCCATCGCCAAGTCCAAGCGCAGCTATCTGCACGCCCTGCGCACCGAAGGCGGCTATGACGTGGGTCAAATACATCCCTATTATTGGTCGGAACTCGTGCTGATCGGGCAGCAGGGTCCCATCGCGATCAAGCGGCGGCAATCCAATCAGGCGCTACGGTGGATCGGCTTCGGCTTGCCAGCAGGCTTGCTACTATTGGGGTTGATGCTCTACCGTCGCAGGCAACGCAGCGCACGCAGCTGAACCTGCCTTCTGAGCTGTTGCAACGCCATCAGTACCACCAAGTGGCCAGCGGCAACATCCCATAATAGATGAGATATGCCGTGAGGCCCATATTGCCGAGCATGAGCGGCAGATGTAGCCATTTCCAGAAGCGTCCCCATCCCTCGGCCTTCCAGCGCCATCCCAACCAGGGCGTCACAAGGCTGGCCACCAGCAAGACCAAACTCAGTCCCAGCAAACTGATGGCAAATGCACTCAGGCGCCCGAGGTCATAGGCATTGTCTGATTGTAGCATACCAAAGCCGATTGCACCACACCAAAAGGGCAAATTCACAGCGATGGCTGTCGGCAAGGCACCCATCGCAAACGGTGCCCGCATCACCCGACCCACCAGGGTCACGAGTAGCATGAGCAGCCCTGCAACTGCCACAGCGCGATAGCCCACATAGGCAGCCCTGAAAATGGCTGGCCAGGGCGAATTCGTCCGTTCATAATACTTGTCGCCGATCAGCAAGAAGTCTTGGCCCTCGCGAGACTTTCCAGCCAGCGCGATGAGACCTGAGGCACGATCCCAATCGCCCAATGCGTTGCCGATGACTGTGAGTGGCATATACTCACCGACCCAAGGCACACAGGCATAGTCAGTGGTGCCACCCGCATTGGCACGCAGGTCGATGCCCGCATACAGGTCGTCATAGAAAGCAAATAGCGCATTGCGGCGCGACAGGTAGCGGTACTGCCCGAGCTGAGGGGCGCTTTGCGGTGGCTGTCGAAGGGTGAGCTCGGGATCCCAACGCTGCTGCGGCAGCGTGCGGTCCAGGCGTTCACTCACTAGCGCGATATAACCCGCATCCTCATCGGTCGCCGTGGAGAGCAACACCCAACCACAGCCGCGCCCAGGCAGGAAACAAAGCTGGGCAATGTACCCATCGACAAATCCTGCGGCACGTACAGCAGGATCGTCGGCCGGCCCCCATAAGCTGAACCCGAGGCCACGCACCCCTTGGTGCCACTGCGCGTGCACGGCAGGTGTGCTTTCATGCCGATACATGCGCCGCATCGAACCTTCTGACAACAGCCGAATGCCTTCACGAGTGCCATCGCCCATCAAGAAGCGCACCAACTGTGACATGTCGCCCAAGGTAGAAACCAAGCCCAAGGCTGGGTAATACAAATAATGGTATTGGTCGGGAGAGATCTCTCGCACGCCCCTGCGGCCTGCGGCGATCGGTCCCTGAGCAGTATCAGGTGTGCTGCGCCAATGTTCAAAATAGGAATCTTGCATTCCTAGGGGAACCATGACTTGGTCTTGCAGCCACTCATCGGCAGGTTGATGCACGACGACCTCGATCACACGTGCAGCGATGGCATAGCCGACATTGCTGTAGGCACTGCAGGTCCCTGGTCGCCAGCGAATGCGCTTGGAATGTGCATTGACTGCAAGTGCCATTTCCAGGCTGATGTCGGCTGCGTGGGCATAATATTCGTTGAAATGCATGTCGTCAAGACCGCTGCTGTGCTCAAGTAAATGAACGATGCGCACGGGATCGGTCGCAGACCAAGGATTTTCCAATTGCAAATCAGGCAAATATTGGTCAACAGGGTCATTTAGATGCAATTGCCCCGCATCCACCAATCTCAGGATACCCATCGCGACGATCACCTTCCCGATCGATCCCACACGGTGAATGGATTGCTTGGAGGGGAATGTGCCATCTGACTTTGCAACGGCATTTGCATCCACCAAAGCCCATTCGAAGCTCGGTTGGCCATATTGGGCTGCGATGGCTTGCAGATCGGCTTGCAAATGCGTGGTATCGGCCCATGGTGCCTGCCCTAGCGCAAAAAGACGCAGCCAACACGATAGTCCTGCCACCAAGAGAATCTTTTTGCCAATCATCCCCGAAAATTACCGAAAACAGTCCATCCTAGGCAAAATCATTCCGCACAAAAAATCCGTACTTTGGGGCCGCATGGCGCAGCAGCCCCACAAAATACTCATCATCCGCCTGAGCTCGATCGGCGACATCGTGCTCACGAGCCCGATTGTGCGGGCATTGCACCGCAGCTACCCGGCGGCGCAGCTGCATTTTCTCACCAAAAAAGCATTTGCCAGCTTGGTGCAGCATGATCCGCGCATCACGCAGGTGCACCTGTTTGAGGGCGACCTTGGCGCGACGATCGCGGCTTTGAAGGCCGAGGGCTTTGACTTGGTCGTCGATCTGCACCGCAACATTCGCAGCCGCCTCATCAAACTGCGGCTTGGTGTGCGTGCGGTGACCTACTCCAAGGATCGCTGGCCTGTGCTACTCCACACAAAACTGGGCATTGGAAGGTTGCCATCTGTACACACAGTGGAACGCTATGCGCGGGCCCTGCGCCCGCTTGGCTGTGCGCTCGATGACCTCGGGCTGGAGTTTTTCCTACCCGCCGCGGCGCGCAGCGTGGCTGCCGACATTGCAGCGCGCAATTTTAGCCATCCCCCGATTGCAGTCGTCTTGGGTGGGAACTATTTCACCAAACGATGGCCGCGTGCCTATTTTGTCGATTTGCTCAATCAGCTAGGGGAGCCGGTGATGTTGCTTGGCGGCAAGCCCGAGGCCGCCGATGCCGCCTGGATTCAGGACCATTTGAAAGTCGATTGTTTCAACGCCGTCGCCCAATACGATCTGATATTGAGCGCTGCGCTGCTGGAGCACAGCCGCTATGTGATCACGCACGATACAGGCTTGATGCACATTGCCACCGCGCTAGGCTGCAAAATTTTCTCGATTTGGGGAAATACCGTGCCCGAGTTGGGGTTTGCGCCCTACAAGGCGCAACAGTCTGTAATCATCCAAAATACAGCAGTCAGCTGTCGCCCTTGTACCAAATTGGGGTATGAAAAATGCCCCAAAGGGCATTTCAAATGCATGCTGGATTTACACCCTGAGCAGGTGCTCAGGGAAATCAAGGCGCATCTAGGATGAGGTCGTTGGCAGGCTAGTCGGCCTGCTTTTGCGCATTTTGCAGCATCAAAAACGCAAATGCAATCACGGCCACAAACAAACCTGCGATGAGCATGCCATTTGCCCCTTGCCAGTGCAAGGATTTGAAAACAGCACCCGCGATCCCAATGATCGCGCCGAGCAAGAGCGCAAGGGTCATTCCAGATTTCATAGAGATTACATTAATTCTTCCATGCTTTTACGTTTCCATTTCGGAGCGGTTACTGCTGGCTCAGCAGAACTTATCCACCAAAATGGCCCTGCCTGCAAGGAGTAAAATGTGGAGAAAGTGGATGAAAGCATTGACTGCCTGCTCACTCCACAACCCTGTCATCCAGCAACTTCAATGCATCGGGCAGGCTGGCAAGTGGTATCTCTGCCAGCGTTTGGGCATTCAGCCAATAGCCAGGATCCTGCTCCAGCACCTTGGGACTCAGCTGGATGATCACCAAGCTATCAGGTGCAGCAGCCTCGGCATAGAAACGACAGGCAATCGGCCAATCAGCAGCGAGAAACTTCATCGCAGCAGAGCGCGCTTGCCCACGCGTGACCGTGACCAGATGATACCCGTCACCGTCAAATGGCCCAAATACCCCGACGACTTCGGCGGAGGCGCGGTAGGGCAATTCTAGTCGTTTGGGTACTGGCGGCACCTCAAAATATTCCTTCCACGCCCACCAGATACCGATCGACAAGGCTGTGACGAGTCCCATTTTCAACAAAAAGGACAGGCGCTGCTGCGGGCTATCGGTCGATCCTAGCGGATTCATAAGGGTTTCCTTGCAAAAAACCTGCAAACCCAAGCCTGACCTTGGTGGTATTTTCCCTCCGCCAAGGCGACCTCCCCCTCCAACAACTCCACGATCTCATAGTTGGGAAAGAGGTTGCGTATTTCTTCCAAGTCAAAGAGGAAATCAACATCCTTGGGCCCACCAGATCCATAGCTGGTCTGATAAGCGATCTGCCGCTTGCCAAAGCACTCCAAAATTACATAGCCCCCAGGCCTAAGGGCCTCCGCGAGCTTAGGAAACAGGGTTGCGCGCACCGCCGTGGGAAAATGGGTGTAGCAAAACACGATGACATCTATGCTTGCTGGACGATATAGCACCTCGGCCGCATCTGCGACGACATAAGTAATGCGCCGCCCGATATCGGCTGCGAGGCGATCAGCTTTGTTTTTGCCTTCGACGCTGATGTCAAATGCCTCCACAGTCCAGCCGCGACTCGCCGCAAAGGCTGCATTGCGCCCCTCCCCTTCTGCAGGGAATAAGATCTTTCCAGGAACCATTGGACTGAGCTTGTCCCTAAAATAGACATTGGGGGCCGTGCCATAAGCCCACTCCGGCGAGCCATAGCGTTCATCCCACATCGCCTGTTGTGATTTTTCCATAACAACTTTAACAATAAATCTCGGCCAAAGTCGGGAAATTCTAGGGAATTTTAGACAAGCCTATGTTTTAAACTAAATCCGATCCTTTATGAAACACACTAGAATTCTGATTGTCACAACACTGCTCATGGGATTGCTTGTCGGTTGCGGCGCACGATCTGAAAGCGATTCCAAGAGTTTCTCTGCCGACGCGCCGATGTCATCGCCTACAAGCGCATCGGCTGGCTACGCCAATGAAAGCGCTGCGACCGAAGAGATGGGGGGAGACCGCAACGAAATGGCCCAAATGGATAGCATCGGGAATATCGACGACGTCTCCAGCATCATGTCATCAAGCGCGGCCAAAGGTGGCCCGCTCAATGACACGGTCAACAAGTTCATCCGCACCGCAGATGTGCGGTTTCGTGTGCAGAATGTGCGGAATGCGACCTTTGCGATCGAGAAAATCACAGCACACTACGATGGCTACGTCGCGCACACGGGACTGGAAAGTACCATCAACAACGAATTGCGCACCAAGGTGAGCGATGACAGCACGCTCATCACGACTTATTATACTGTGAGCAACAATATGGTGCTGCGCGTACCTGTGGAGCACCTCGACAGCACCCTGCGCACCATGGGCGCACTTGTAAAATACCTCGATTACCGCCGCATCCATGCAGAAAATGCGACCCTGATGATCTTGCGTGAACGCCTAGCGGCACGCCGCATCAACCGCAGCACGGCACGCTTGGAAGATGCCGTCGATGAAACCAATGCCAAGTTGCGTGACCGAGCCACCATCGAGGAGGCACTCTACAACAAGCAGACCATGGCCGATGAATCCCTGATCCGCACGCTGGAACTCAAAGATCAGATCAACCTGAGCACGATCACCCTCCAAATCTACCAACGCCAGGAATGGACCCGCGAGATGGTCGCCAATGAAAAGGATATCAGTGCCTACAAGCCAGGCTTCCTCCACGAGATCGGCCAATCCTTGCATACCGGCTGGGAAGTCTTGAAGGGCTTGATCCTCATTATCGTGACTGCATGGCCGCTGGTGCTGATCGTACTGGGCGTATTCGGGATCGTGGTGCTCGTGGGCAGGCGGTCACGTAAGTAATGTCGTTTGCAGGCGGTAGGTGCTGCCGTCTGCAATACTAAGGATGCTACCCGTTCGTCGGGCCTCACGCCTCGGCGCACACGGCCCCACAAAAGAAGGTGTAATCCGTTCGTCGGGGCGCCCCCCAACTTTTTGGGAGGCCCCACCCAACGGTAACCCAAAATACAAATTT
>JANORP010000006.1:0-5613 GCA_031415375.1 Bacteroidota bacterium
CTTGCCGCCAAGCTTTTGGGAGAATCCAAGCAACCGTCGGCACTCCCATTTCTGCAATATCTACTGGATGATTTGGTGCAACCCAAAACGGAGATGCGGGCACATTGGAGGGGGTATGGCAAAGTATCCAAAGCCCCGCAAACCATTTTAGAAGCTGCAAAAAATGCGATACAAGCGATTGAGCAGGGTTGAACCCTGCACATGCAACGCTCTGTGTCCTCAAAATACATGGCCTGCCCACATGATGGATTGCGATCGATTGTCACCATTTTTGTGAATTTGCCGACTTTGCCTTAGTTTTAGCCGCCGATTGAAATCAGCCGCAGCACTTTTAGCAAGGCCCCTCAAATTCAGTAAATTCATGAAAAATATATTTGATCAGAAAGTCACCAACGAGGTCATCGCCCGCATCCATCAACTGCGGCCAGACACGCAAGCCAAATGGGGCAAAATGACCGTGGCTCAAATGCTCGCACATTGCTGTGTGACCTACGAAATGGCCTATGACGGCAACCACAAAAAGCCCAACGCATTTGTGCGGCTCATGCTCAAGTTGTTTGTGAAAAAGACGGTGATTACCGAACAGCCCTACAAGCGCAACAACCCGACCGGCGGCGGTTTCTTGATCAAAGACACCCGTGATTTTGAGGTCGAAAAACAGCGTCTCATCGCCTATATCAACAAGACCCAACAACTGGGAGCGGATCATTTTGAGGGCAAGGAATCCCTGTCATTTGGCATCCTCAGCAAGGGTGAATGGAATATTATGTTTTACAAGCACTTGGATCACCATTTGAGCCAGTTTGGGGTCTGAGGCAATCGTGTTAGCGCCCTGATGCAAAGCTGCCTGCGCCAGCTATTTACATGTCCTGGTCGGCTCCAAGATATGCCCACCCCAAAACTGTAATGCTGTAAAGATGTCTTTGAAAGAAAAATATGGTTCATGCGCGCTCATCGCAGGTGCCTCAGAGGGCATCGGCGCGGCTTTTGCGCACCATCTTGCAGCTGCGGGCATGGACGTCGTGCTCGTCGCGCGCCGCCGTGACCCACTAGAGGCATTGGCGACACAACTTGCGCAACAGTATAATGTGGGCACCACCGTCATCACATGCGACTTGGCCGACCGAGATGCTGCGCAGCAGCTGCAGACAGCGCTCGATGGCCGAGAGATCAACCTCTTCGTTTACAATGCCGCCATCCCCTACATCGGTCGCTTTGAAGACGACAGCATCGCCCATCACAACCAGATTGCGCAAGCGAATATGGTCACGCCCATGAATTTGACCCATATTTTGGGAGCATCGATGCTCAAAAAGGGAAAAGGTGCGGTGATCTTGATGGCTTCCTTGGCAGGTTTCCAAGGCAGTGGCTTTTTAGCGGCCTATGCCGCGAGCAAAGCCTTTGACCGGGTGTTGGCAGAGAGCTTGTGGTATGAATGGAAAGACCGTGGCGTGGATGTGATCGCCTGCTGTGCAGGTGCTACCGCTACCCCAAACTTCATCAACACCAAGCCTGAAAAGGCCAGCCTATTTGCACCCAAGGTGCAATCGCCAGAGGCAGTGGTGCGGGAGTGTTTCCAACAACTCGGCAAGCGTCCCTCCTACATCACTGGGCGCGGAAACCGCATCGCAAGTTTCTTGATGCAGCGCCTGATGCCTCGCAAAATGGCTATTAAAATCATGGGCGATACCACGCGGCAGATGTACCGTTTGTGACCGCAATCAGACGACACAACTCAATAAATGAAAGGTATGATGCGGTAGGGCACACGCTTGAGGTATTGGGCCCACAAGGGGCCATACTTGGCAGCGCAACGCCTGTCGTCGTCAAATTGGCGAGGAAACAGCAGCGCAACATAATAGAGTGGATACAACCAGGGCCAAGGCAACAGGGGATGCCCGACCGCGAGCACGATGCCTGTTGCCATCAAGATTTCGCCGAGGTAATTGATGTGGCGGCTCAGTCCCCAGAACCCATTGACCAACAGGATTCGTTTACCGTCGGTGATCGTCTCAGGTGTGATGCCGAGAAATTTGCGATTGGGGTCCTTCTTGAAAAAGTACTTCTGCATATTCGCCCCGCGTGCCAGGCTCCACCCGCCGAAGAACACGAGGGCATAGATCACCAGTAGCCAAGTCGGTGTATGCGGGTTGGGCAGTTCAGCGGTGGACCATATCGGGATTGAATAGAAAAAGGGATAAAAGGCGATGCAGCCCCAACCCAGCTTGAAGCCGACATTCTCCGCAAAAAAATCGTAGGTGTACAAGTGTACCTCCTCAAAATTCAAATATTCCACCAGGAAAAAGCACAGCAGGCCAGTCGCAACAAAAAGCCCGGAAGACGCAGCGCCAGCATACATGATATATTGATGCATGGCAAAACTCAGGATATTGAGTGCCAGCATGATCGCCCCGACCAAATAGAGCCACATTTTTGCATCCACTCTCCCACCCCACAACTGTGGATTGGCCAATCTGCCCAAGAAAAAATCCGCCAAGAAGGACTTTTTTACCGGCGTATAGGGCAAGACGATCGCAAAGGAAAACACGAGTCCAAAGGTGATGGCGCCAGCAAGTGCATACCAGCGAACCGTGAAAAGATAGTCCCAAGCAATGATGTCGAAATAGCATAGGACTCCCCAGCCCAAGACCATCGTGAAGAGTACCCAAAGCCCATTGAGGCGATACCTCAATTTCTCATCAGAATCGGGCTTGGTGACATAGCCCGTGACCCAGCGGCCAGGCATGAGCGCATTGAGCGCAAAAATGAGCGCATACACCAATGTTGGCGTCAAAAAACCGATCGTTTCTTTCATATCCACAACAAAAATTGCAAGGTCCTTGCCGCGAAGATAGTACAATGCAGCACAATGCCTGTCCATCTGCCTTTGTAGGAGTATGACAAATTCGGCAAGCACTGGAAATCGCCTGTTCGTTGGCACGCACGCCTCGGCGCACACCGCCCTTGAGGCCCGCGTGTGGGCCGACGCATGATCGTAGTGACTGAACTTTGAGATCACAGGGCGTCAAATGGACAATAAAGTATCGCTTATCGGCCCACAACGTTGTTTTGGGGCCGTGCCCGCCCACGGAGGGAGGGGCAACGATCTGAATTTAGCTACGCTGAACACAATGGTCCAATGCCTATTTTCACCCTGGTCATTGTTTCCCCGTCGGGAAAGTTCCAACTTGCTTTGCGTCCCAATAGACAGCGTAAAACATGAATCAAGTCATTTTGCTCCAGCAACGGCCCCTAGGCTTGCCGACCATCGAATGTTTCAAATTTGCCGAGGAAGCCATGCCCACGGCACAAGAGGGCGAGATTTTGCTCAAAACGCTTTACGTTTCTGTCGATCCTTACTTGCGAGGCCGCATGAACGATGCCAAATCCTATGTGCCGCCCTTTGAACTTGGCAAGCCGATGCAGTCTGCCATCATCGCCGAAGTGATCGACAGCCAAAATCCGACATTTTCCAAAGGTGAATTTGTAATGGGCCACCAGGATTGGAAACAGTTCCAGACCTCCACGGGCAAGGGCATTACGAAGATCGATCCCAAGGCCGCGCCTTTGTCGGCCTATCTTGGCATCTTGGGCATGACGGGCCTCACCGCCTACCTGGGGCTCACAGACATTGGTCAGCCGCAGGCGGGCGAGACGCTCGTCGTCTCTGGTGCTGCGGGCGCAGTAGGCAGCGTCGTCGGGCAAATTGGGAAGTTGCTAGGCTGCAAAGTCGTGGGGATTGCAGGCACCGACGAAAAAGTCACCCTGTTGAAGGACAAATTCCATTTTGATGCCGCCATCAATTACAAGACCACGCCATCGATGTACAAGTCGATCCAAAGCGCCTGCCCCAATGGCGTAGATATCTATTTTGACAATGTCGGAGGTGAGATTTCTGATGCCGTCTTGGGCAATATCAACAAGCACGCAAGGATCATTGTTTGCGGAGCCATCTCCTTGTACAACGAGACGAAAGCACCCGTCGGACCGCGCCTACAGCCCATATTGCTCATGAAAAGCGCCAAGATGCAAGGTTTCATTGTGAGTGATTATTACAAATCATTCCCAGCTGCGATGCAACAATTGGGCATTTGGTTCCAAGAGGGAAAACTCACCCATACCGAGACCATCGTCGAAGGATTCAACCAGATTCCGCAAGCATTCCTGGATTTGTTTGCAGGGAAAAACGAAGGAAAAATGATTGTCAAGGTGTAGGCATTCATGCTCAAAGCCCAAGCTGCCACACAAGGCGCGATCCTGAAAAATTCGGACGATTGTGGTCGGAAAATAAACTAGGGGACTCAACCAACATGTGGGAGTCCCCTAATCCTTGCTCTTGCTTGATGTAAAGATGCACGAACTATCGGCGGTTGTAAACCCGATCTTACGAGCTTCTTACGTAGCTCCTTTTCATATTTATACGAAAAAAAGACTCTGAATCGTTTTGGAGTTTCAAAATACTTACGTGTTCAAGCTATTGTAGGGCTCCGAATTGAGCGATCGCTAGCAAAAGCTGCGCTTGCATTTATTTGCGGCGCAGCTTGGCGAGCAACCCACCCGCTGGGATGAGGGCCTCCATTTCGGTATAGGGGATCGTCACTTCAGGCATGCCTGCTGCGTAATCTGCAATTTCATAGGGATTGAAGGTAAAGATCAACCCGCCTGCTGTGATGGCAAAGTTGTCGTTCAATTTGAATTTCCCTTCCTCATCGTCCAACAGTATTTCGTCTGCATCGGGTAATGCATAGAAAATCTTGGTCCCGATCTGATTGAGGCGGTCGGCATAGTTGGCGACCAGCAAATCTTTTAATGTCAAGACTTTGCCCGTCTCCAAATCAAAGTTTAAATAGTGTACCCAACCCACAGGGTGCGCGCCACCATTAAATTCTGAGCCACCAACATTGATGGCTAGTACACCTTTGTCATTGGTGATCACATCGCAAGTCTGATCGAGTGAGAGGTATTCATCATCCTCCAAATCTGATATGCCATTCATATAAGCTTGCACGGAATTGCAATCCCGATTTTGCACGCCACAAAGTTGATCCAAAATGGCCGTAGCGATCGCATCATCGACGGCTTTTTTGCCCGTGCTTACTTTGATCAGGCTGAGGTCACTGTAAGAACACAATGTATCGGTGTAGAAACCTTCTTCAGGATTGGGGTTTTTCAAATTCCGCTCACGTCGCTCACAATTGTCTTGATGGAAATGTTCAAACGAAATGGCTGCAAGGCCCTCCTTCATTTCTGTGAACTTGAAGGGAAGCACTTTGTGATTTGAGGCATTGGTCCATTCTCCTTCAAACACCTCAGCTGATGTAAAATGTCCCTTGAACGACCCCGTTTCATCACCTTGCCCCACATATTCGCCCATGGTAATCTCCTGGGCTGCAGAGACCTGCCCACTCACTGAGATTGGCAAGCCGACTTTGTCATAAAAATAAGTGCCCGACAACGTGGAATCCCGCTTGATCAAATCCATCGTGACCGCAATGTCGCCGATGGTCCCGGTGAGTTTTTTGTAAAATGTTGCGGGCAATGGTGATGCAACCGCAGATTCGACCTTGCCAGGATCCTGAGATGTAGCTCCCTTGTCGGTAGGTGTGCAAGCAG
>JANORP010000007.1:0-16187 GCA_031415375.1 Bacteroidota bacterium
ATCATCGATTTTCATGCGATTGCCCTGGCTCGGCGACAAGTCTTTGATGAGGCCTCCCAAAAAGAATGCTAATTTTGCCCCATGGATGCTCCACGTGTAGAAGTCTTGGCAATGGCGGCTGGCGAAAGTAAAGTCTATCTCGGACCCGCAGCCTTGACCACGTTTTGCGCGACCATCGCACAGCGCGATCACCGTGTATTTGTCCTCACAGACCAAAACACGCACCAGGATTGCTTGCCAATCCTAGCCAAATACCTCACGATCGATGCTCAGTACGACATCCCGGCTGGCGAAAAAAATAAGAATCTCGAACGTCTGGCGCAGGTTTGGGAAGCGCTCTCCCAAGCACATCTCACACGCGGCGACCTGCTCATCAATCTTGGTGGCGGTGTGGTCTGCGATCTTGGAGGATTTGCAGCCAGCACGTATAAAAGAGGTATGCGGTTTGTGCACATGCCTACAACCGTGCTCGCCATGGCCGATGCAGCCATCGGGGGGAAGACGGGCATCGATTTCATGGGCTACAAAAACCAAATCGGCAGCTTCCAGCAGCCGATGGCCGTGGTGGTACACACCGCCTTTTTGGAGACACTCCCCGAGCGCGAACTGCGCTCAGGCTATGCAGAGGTGCTCAAACACCTGCTCATCAGCGATGCTGCGGGTTGGATGGCCGCCACCGACGCCGTGCCCGAGGATTGGGACGCCATCGTGGCCAAAGCCATCGGCATCAAACTGCACTTCACCGAGTCTGATCCGTATGAAAAGGGCATGCGCAAAGCCCTCAACTTTGGGCACACTGTCGGGCATGCACTGGAAAGTTATTTCCTCACCCTTGAAAACGTCGCTCCCATATTGCATGGCGAGGCCGTAGCAGCAGGCATGATTTGCGAGGCCTGGCTATCATGCCAACGCGGCCTCCTCACCGCCGACGCATTCACACAGATTCAAAACCGCCTCTTGGCCATCTTTCCCAAGTTGGCATTTCCAAAAAGTGATATTGCAGCCATCGCAAGGTGGTGCCTGCAAGACAAAAAAAATACTGCAGGGCAGATCAAATCAGCCCTACTGGACGGCATCGGCAGCTACAGCCTCGACGTCACGCTCACGCTGCCCGACATCGAGGCGAGCCTATTGCACTATTTCGCAACCCACATCTGATTTCACATGGCCATTACCCTACATCCGCCTACCGCGCCCCTCCAAGGCGATATCTACCTGCCCGGCTCCAAATCTGAGAGCAACCGCGCCTTGATCTTGCAAGCCATGAGCGGGGGACTCGTGCGGATTGAGGGTTTGTCGCTGGCCAAGGATACCCAGACCTTGCAAAAACTGCTGCAAGAAAATCCAGAGCATCTGGATGTCTTCCATGCTGGAACTGCGATGCGTTTCTTGGCGGCCTACCTGGCCTTCAGACCCGAAGATAAAATGCTCACTGGCAGCAGCCGCATGCTCGAGCGCCCCATAGGCCCGCTCGTCAATGCACTACGTGCCATGGGTGCCGACATCCATTGCATAGGTCGTGAGGGCTACCCTCCCCTGCTCATCTTTGGCAAAAATGCCAAATTTGGCGCATCCACGGTGATTTTGCCTGGCAATGTGAGCAGCCAATTCATCTCGGCCCTCTTGCTGGTTGCGTATGCGCAACCCGATGGATTGCGCATACGCATCCAAGGCGAGGTACTGAGTCGCCCCTACATAGAAATGACCTTGGAGCTCATGGCCAGGTTTGGCATCGCGCATACATGGGAGGGCGACACGATCGCCATCGCACGCCAGCAACTGCGCGCCGGCACCTACGCGGTCGAGGCCGACTGGAGCGCCGCGAGTTACTGGTTTTGCATGGTCGCCTTGTCCAAAGGCAGCGAGATCAGGCTGCACGGCCTGCGTGAGACCTCGCTCCAAGGGGACTGTGTCGTTGCTGACAAAATGGCCGATCTCGGCGTACAGGCAAAATGGCAGCAGGGTGCGTTGCACCTGTCACACACAGATGCCATTCAACCGAGCGTACAGTGGGATTTCGCAGATTGCCCCGACCTCGCGCAAGGATTGATCACCGCTGCAGCTGCATTGGGCGTGCAAGGCAGCTTCACCGGGCTGCAAAGCCTGCGCATCAAGGAAACAGACCGTATCGCAGCCCTGCAAATCGAACTCGGCAAGGTAGGCATGCAACTCATGGAAGAAGCAGACAAATGGTGGCTAGAAGGTCGATTTGAAGTGAAATCTGTCAGTTTTGACACCTACCAAGACCACCGCATGGCCATGGCATGTGCCCCATTGGCACTCGTATGCCCTAGCATCACGATTCAAAATGAAGAAGTGGTCGAAAAATCCTACCCACACTTTTGGCAAGATTTGGAAAAGGTAGGTTTCCAGGTCGTCGCACGAGGCTAATGAATTAAATTTCAATAAGTTAAAACATGCAAATGGCGAAACCATAGGCTCCGCCATTTGCAAAACAGACGAATGCAATACTCAGTTATCGAACTGATAGCTACCCAAATCGTCCTTCAAGAACTTGCGGGCAATGTGTATGCGATTTTTGACAGTACCGATGGGAATGTCGAAATACTCGGCGATCTCATGGTATTTGAACCCACGAAAGTGCATCATGAAGGGTTCGCGGTACTCATCTTTGAGATTGGCGATGGCTTCATTGATGTCTTCAATTGCAAAATCTCCAGCTGACTCGTTTTCGGTCACACTCCCGGGGGAGTTGATATAGTGCAGATTTTCAGTGGTATCAATAAAGGTATTCCTTCTCACCATGCGGTGGTATTGGGTGATGAAGGTGTTTTTCATGATGGTGTACAACCATGCCTTGAGGTTGGTTCCCTCTGCGAACTTCTCACGGTTGGTAATGGCCTTGAGCATCGTCTCCTGCATCAAGTCATCGGCATCCTCAGCGTCACGTGTGAGCTTGAGTGCAAAAGGCCGTAGAAATCTACTCAAGCCTTGAATTTTTGAATCGAACTCTAGAGTCGTCATACTATATCCTATCCGTTTAAATTCTCACCAATGGTAAGCCTTTACGCCTCCCATGTCTCAAAGTTGTGCATTCTGTTTAATAAACGCAACACTTTTGTTAAACAAATTTTATTTAAACTCATTCCAAATAACGTCAGTCTCTTTAAACAAATGTCGCTAAACTATTCACAATCAGTTACAAACACAACGCATCTTTCATTATTTACTGAACTTATTGCTTCCTAAAATAAATTTTTCTGGAAACAAACCGTCTAGTTTCAATAGACTGCTGAGTCGGCAAATGATACTCTCTCGACATGCCAAATAGCAAATAGCAATCCAAAGCAGCCATCGCTGCCAAGTTGGCATAGTTAATAAAAGTGAAGGGAAATCGCAGGATTGTTGGCAGCGCCTAGCCCCGATCTGCGTAGCGCAACAACTCAGAGATACTAGACAGCATGATCACATTGTCAAGGGTCGTTTTGATCCCCTGCGTTGCCAAGCCTGAAACAAGCACCTTGGATTTTGGGAATTGACGACCCAAGCGCGAGAGATAGCCCTCTGAACTTTCCTTTTGCGGTGCAATCGTGAGCATCGTCAAGAAATAATCGGGCCGATAGCTTTCATACAGAGATGGTAAATCCTCATCAGGGACATTTTGCCCAAGGTAGATGACTGTGTTCTTGCGAGACCTGAGAATATAGACCGCAAACAGCAGGCTGATCTCATGCATTTCGTTCTCTGGCAGGAAGAGCATATATTTTGGAATATTTTCGCCCACGACATGCTCCAAGCCATCGATCGCCACGATGATTTTCTGCCTTACAAGGTTGCTGATGAAATGCTCTTGTGCAGGACGCACAGTACCGGTCTGCCAGAGGACGCCCACCCGCTCAAAAAACGGATGCACGATACGGGTCATCATGTCCTCAAATCCAAATTTGAGGGCACAATTCGCAATCGTGCGCTCAAATCGTTGCTCATCGAGCTCGATCATCGCCAAGATAAGCGCATTCACGTGCAGACAATACTCGTCATTGACCTCGTGCAGCGATTGGCAGGACTTGTGGATATCCAAATGAGACATCTTGGCGATCTGCGAAATCTTATACCCATTACCGTTGAGCATCGAAATGCTGAGCAGCAGCCGCAGGTCGTCTTCGCCGTAGTAGCGAATGTTGGTATCCGTGCGCTTGGGTTGCAGGATTTCATACCGTTGCTCCCACATACGCAAAGTATGCGCCTTGATGCCCGAGATGTTTTCTAAATCGCGTATGGAGAATTGAGCCAAAATCAGAGTTTTTGTAACAAACGTAAAGATGATACACTTTGTTTAGACTTTGGAAAGCGCTTTTAAACAAAATTCATCGAAGTCATCTTTGGACAGCGGATTGATCAGCAAAGTCTGCCATCCTGCTTGTGCAGCGCCCATGAGATTGGCGGGCGAATCGTCCAAAAACAGCGATTCCGAAGCCTGGATCCCCATTGTCGCCGCCACGCACTGATAAATCTCAGGGTCTGGCTTGCGCAGTCCCATTTCAAAAGAAAAAAAGGTCACCTCCATGCAGGCAAACATTTCGGCACATTCAGGGGCCCAAATGCCTTGATGGATCACATTGGTATTGCTCAACAGCAAGATTCGGTAGTGCTGCGCCAATTGCCGCAGCCATGTGGCGCGTCCCGCAATGGGTCCCAGGAGCAACGCATTCCAGGCGGTGTCCAGTGCTGCATCACTCGCGGTCGTATCGATCGCCACGCGCAACTGCTGCCTGAAATCATTCGGCGCTATGTGACCTGTCTCCAAGGCCAGAAAAAGTGCATCGTCCATGGCCATTTGTCGCGCCAGAGGCCCTGCCAATTCCGTCAACGCCGCAACTGTGCGCGGCGGATCGATGGCATACAATACACCCCCGAGGTCAAAGACGAGGTTGCGCACCCCAGAGAAATCGATTTCCATGATCGCTTGCCTCCCGCTCAGTGCAAATGGGAATAATCTTTGAGTACAAAACGCAAGAACTGCTCGGCACTCATCGTCTCGGGCGGTTTCACGCCCATCACGTGGCAGACCCGATTGGCGCAAGCGTTCAAGACCTCATAGTTGCTCTCCTGTCGATGCTGCCGCAAAACGTCACGGACAGTGCCAATGTCGATGTCGTCGAGCTTGCGCACCTCGGGAAAGAGCGCCTCATAGCCCTCTTTGCTCGGCGCAAAAATTGTATCGGCCAGTGAAACTTTGCGCTCCAGCTTGATCACGGTCGTGCCGGCGATCATATCCCCAAAGCGCTGCCCTTGCTTGGAAAAGGCGATGGAACCGACTGCTGCAGACCCATAAAACACCGCTGGATTGACCTCTATGAGTCTAAAAACCCAACGCAGAAGGTAGTTTCCGAAGTTTGGCGGACTGCCGTCTGTGCGCACAACCTTGATGCGCATCGCCATCTTGCCTGCGCTCTGCCCCTGAAATAGTGCCTCGCACAATAGATGGTAGAGCAATCCAGGCACCATCAACAAGGCGATCAAGCCTCCCGAGGGTTCACGCGTGATCATCACGGCAACCAGAACTGCCAATCCGACGTATGCGACGATGATCACGATGTCGATGAGCCACGCGAGAATGCGGTCAAAAATCGTCGCGAGCTCATACTCGATCTCGATATTTTGTGTGGTGGTTATTTTGATTTTGGTCACAACGAAAGAATTAATAATTTAGGCAATCTAAAGCGTCAACGAAGATAATGAGAGAAACGGCCTTCCTCAAACAAAACGAAAAAAAGTGGAAAGAGTTCGAGTCGCTCATCCATGCCAAAAAAGGCATGGTGCCACCCGACAAAATCGCCGAGCTGTTTGTGGAGGTCACTGACGATCTTGCCTACGCACGCACCCACTACCCCAAAAGCACGACCACGCAATACCTCAATGGCTTGGCTGGCCAACTCCACCAAGTCATCGTGCGCAACAAAAAGCCCAAGTCGGCTGGCCTGCGCAAGTTTTTCCTGACAGAGCTGCCGGGCATCATGTATGAGACGCGGCACAAGTTGCTGTATGCATTTGCGATCTTTGTCGTGGCCATCATCATCGGCTCGCTCTCCACGAGCTATGACCTCAACTTTGTGCGCACGATCTTGGGTGACGAGTATGTCGATCTCACCCTCGACAACATCGACCGGGGCGAGCCACTGGGCATCTATGCCATGGGGGGTGAGGTCGATATGTTCATGGCCATCACGATCAACAATATCAAGGTGAGCTTCATGGCTTTTGTCGCAGGCCTGCTCCTATCGGCAGGCACGGCCTACATTCTGTTTTCCAATGGTGTGATGGTGGGTGCGTTCATGACCTTTTTGTTTCAGCAAGGCTACCTCAAGGAGTCGATCCTCACGGTCTTCATCCACGGCACGCTGGAGCTCAGCGCCATCGTGATTGCAGGCTCGGCCGGTTTTCAGGTGGGCCATAGCCTACTCTTTCCGCGCACACATTCGCGGCTCGAATCACTCAAAATGGGGGCACTCAAAGGCATCAAGATCATTTGTGGTCTGATCCCCGTCTTCATCATGGCTGGCTTTTTGGAGGGATTTGTGACGCGGCACACGGGCATGCCCGCCATCGTGAGCCTCATCATCATTGTGACCTCGCTGGCATTCATCGTCTATTACTTCATCGTCTATCCCATGCAGTTGCACCAATCGACGCTGGCGGCACTGCCCAGCACAGGTAGCACCAACCCATGGGATCGCAACCGATCTGCATCGGGCCCCAAGATCGTGCAGGACGCCTGGGACAGCTCCACCTCCAAAATCACAGCAAAATGAGCACGTCTGAAAAAATCGTTTTGCTGCGCAGGCGGAGTTTTGGCGAAGTGGTCGGGGATTCATTTGCCTTCATCCGCCTGAATCTTGCCGTGATCCTCAAGGTTCACCTCTTGATCTCGCTCCCGATCATCATTGTGACTGCAGCACTTTTTGTCTTGCTGTTCAGGGATCATTTTTCATTGATCCGCACGCTCTCGTCGGGTGTCTTTGTAGATTCGGTCGCCTTCAGAGACGACATGTCCAACTTTGCTGTAGCACGTTTGTTTTCCATGTTTGCCATGATGCCAGTGAGCATCAATACGTTTTTGATCCTAGACCGCTACAGCAAGAGCGAGACAGGAGTCGTTGCCTTTGAAGAAGTGACAGCTCTGGCCTGGCGCAAATACCTACCCTTGATGATTTCCAAGCTCATCATGGCGCCCATCATTTTTTTCTCGGGAATGTTCCTCATCCTGCCAGGCATCGCCTTTTTCACATTGTTTATGTGTGTAGAGATGCTCATCATCCAGCACAACTACGGCATCTTCAAGGCGATTTCTCGGTCGTCGAGCATCATGTCACGCTTTTTCTGGACGCCTTTTTTGTTCAATTTGGTGTTTCTAGGCGTCTATCTACTCTTTGTCGCACTCATGCAACTGCCCGTTGTCGTGCTGGAACAGGCCACCAACCTTACGACCGAAATGATCGATCCCGATAGTTTTTGGTCCATTGCAGCGATGTCACTCAGGACATTCAACACGATCCTGGGTTATGTCACATACACGATTCCCACGGTGGCCATGGGCGTGCTCTACTTTTCGCTCCGCGAGAAGGCGAGCCAAGCCAGCATCATGGAACGCATTCGCAACATCGGCCTTGAAAAAAATACGAAAAACGAATTTAGCCTCGGCGATGAACAGTACTAAGCACATCCTGCAGATTTTGGGCTTGGTCATCCTTTTGGTGGGCACCGCTCCGTGTGTGCAAGCCCAAGAGCAACCCACGGCGGCACCGAGTTATACTGAGCGCAGCTTTGACAAGTCGCGCTTGGAGGACTATCGCAACAATCCCAAATACAATTACCAGCGCGACAAACCCGAGCCACCCAAGCGCAAGCCCAAGCCGCGTGAGAAACGCGAGATCAGGGAATCGCGTCCCGTACACTTCGACGGGCCACGGGGCGACTTCTCAGGCTTGGCCGCAGGCATCATGTGGGTGCTCATGGGCGGCGTCGTGATCTTTCTACTGCTGCAACTCTTCAAGGTCAATTGGAAGAGCCTCTTCAAGAAAAAATCTGACAAGGCCAAGGTCGTCTCGGAGCTGGAAATCCCCATCGAAGACGATGTGACCAAAATGGAATTTGAGGACTTGTTGCAACAAGCCATCGAGAGCGGCCGCTTCCGCGTGGCCGTGCGCCTGCTCTACCTGCGCGCACTGCGGCAGCTCAGTGACCAGTCCCTCATCGCTTGGCGCAAGGAAAAAACCAACCACGACTACATCCGCGAGCTCAAAAACACGCAGTTGCGCCCTGGCTTCAGCGACGTGACCTTGATTTTTGAGTATATATGGTATGGTGAGTTTCCTGTGAACAAGGACGACTTTAACCTTGCCCGGGCATCTTTCATCCAATTTGAACAGACAATGCGCCACCACCATGCGGTCTAAGCTCCCCTACATCATCCTCGCGACGCTGTTTGTCGGCTATATCCTGCTGGAAGTCTTCGGCCCGCAACCTGTGAACTGGAACCCATCCTTTGAACAGAACAAGGACACCCCGTTTGGCAGCGAATTGGTCTATCAAAGTCTGCCCGACCTGTTTCCGAACTCCAAGGTCACGACCGTGGAGGAGAGTCCAGCCAAGGTGCTCAAAACCTTTGAGCGCAAGCCGAGCAACTACCTCATCATCCAGGAGGAATTCAAAACCAACCAAACGGAGGCCAAGGCCCTCTTGGAATTTGTGAAGCGGGGCAACGATGTCTTTATTGCAGCCTCAATTTTTGATGGCTCGCTTGCAGACTCCTTGCATGCAAACAATGCCAAAAACTACTGGGACCTGTTTGAAGGTCTGGGCAAAGTCCCTGCCAAGGACGATTACCTGAGCTTTCCAGCCGATTTTGATGCAGACGGCAAGCACTTTCCCTTGCTCGACAACGTGATCTACAGCGAGCTGCCCTCCTACCTGATGGCCGATGCCGAGATTCTGAGCACCAATAAGCAAGGGGAAACCATGTTTGTGCGCATTCCGCTGGGCGAGGGCTACTTCTACCTCCACTCAGTGCCCCTCATGTTCACAAATTATTTCATGGTCGATCCCATCAACCATCAATACATCAGCAAATGCCTCTCCTTCATGCCCGACCGCGATGTCTTGTGGGATGAATACTTCAAACCTGGTAAAGTTAAGACCGACTCACCTGTGAGTTACATTCTCGATCAGACCTCGCTCAAATGGGCTTGGTTTGTGACCCTCGCTGGCGTGCTACTGTTTATGGTATTTGAAAGCAAGCGCAAGCAACGCATCATCCCGGTCTTAGAAGCCCCGACCAATACCACCCTGGAATTCACGCAGACCGTCGGCATGCTCTATTTTGCCCACGGCGACCACAAAGACATCAGCGAAAAGAAGATCAAGTTTCTCTTGGAACACATCCGCAATCGCTGGAGCATGCCCACGACCGATCTTGGTGACGATTTCCAAGCAAGATTGGCTGCCAAGTCGGGTGTGCCGCACTTGGAGGTCCAAAAACTATTTACCTTGATCGGGCGAATCCAAGAAGCCACTGAAGTCGAGGAAGCTGCCCTGATGCAGCTCTCGCACTGGATCGAGGATTTTTACTTCAAATCGAAATAAATACTGATACAAGCTGCGCAGGCAGCCCCCAAGGAAGAATACACGCATGGATACACCTGAAATGTTTCAGAATAGCAGGCTAGACCTGACCGAGCTCCGCGATGGAGTGAACCGCATGAAAGACGAGGTCGCGAAAGTGATCGTGGGCCAAGAAAAGGTGATCGAATTGCTGATCGTGGCCTTGCTCGCAGATGGTCACGTCCTCATCGAAGGCGTACCCGGTGTCGCGAAAACATTGAGCGCCAAGCTGCTTGCCCGTACATTCAGCGTTGGGTTCTCCCGCATACAGTTCACGCCCGACCTCATGCCGAGCGATGTGCTTGGCACCTCGATCTTCAACCAAAAGACCAACGATTTCGAGTTTCGCAAAGGGCCGATCTTCAGCAACATCGTCTTGATCGATGAGATCAACCGTGCACCTGCCAAGACGCAAGCTGCACTTTTTGAGTCCATGGAGGAGCGACAAGTCACGATCGACGGGCAGACCTACAAATTGGCACCCCCTTTTATTGTGCTCGCGACCCAAAACCCTGTGGAGCACGAGGGCACCTACCGCCTCCCCGAGGCGCAGCTCGACCGCTTCCTTTTCAAGGTCTCGATCGACTACCCGAGCTTGCACGAGGAGGAGGCCATCATACGTGGGCACCACACGCGACAATACACCGACCCGCTCTCGATGATCACTCCCGTCATGACGGCCGACCGCATTGCGGCCTTTCGTGCCAAGGTGCGCGAGATCCATGTCGAGGAAAAGCTCATCGGCTACATTGCGCGCCTCGTGAATGACACCCGCCAAAACAAGTCGCTCTTCCTAGGTGCCTCGCCCCGCGCATCGATTGCCATCCTGAATGCCTCCAAGGCCATGGCCGCCATCCGTGGGCGCGATTTCATCACACCTGAAGACATCCGCGAGGTGACCCTTCCAGTCATGCAGCACCGCATCATCCTCACGCCCGAGCGTGAGATGGAGGGCCTCAAACCCGCCGACATCATCCGCGAAATCATCCAAAAGATCGAGGTACCGCGGTAGTGAAACGATTCTTCAAAAGCCTCTTCCTGAGTCCGCTGTTGTTTGGGGTGCTCTCTGGCAATGTCGCCCTGTTTGTCTTGGCGCATTTTGTGCCGCCCTTGCAGTTGCTCGCCATCGGCGGCCTCGGCTTGACGGTCACTGCAGCACTCATGGATATTGCGGTGCTCTACCGCGTGCAAAAAGGCTTGGAGGCGCGCCGCATTACCCCCGATAAACTCAGCAATGGTGACCACAATGAGATCACCATCGAGATCGACAATTATTACAATTTCCTCATCCGCGCCGAGGTCATCGACGAGTTGCCCTTTCAGTTTCAGAAGCGCGATACACTTTTTCTCGCCAAGCTTCCCTCGGGCAAGCGCCAAGAGCTGGTGTACAATATTCGCCCGGTGAAGCGTGGCGAATATGAATTTGGAGCCCTCAAAATATTTGCAAAAACGCCGCTCGGCTTGGTCAATCGCCGTTTTGAATTTGAGGTCGGCAAGACGCTGCCCGTCTATCCCAGCTACATGCAGATGCGCCAATATGAGCTGCTTGCGATGAGCAATCGCTTGCAAGACATCGGTGTGAAGCGCGTGCGCCGCCTCGGGCACAGCATGGAGTTTGAGCAGATCCGCGACTATGTCGTCGGCGACGACCTGCGCACCATCAACTGGAAGGCGACGGCCCGCGCGAGCCGCTACATGGTAAACCAATACACCGAGGAAAAGTCGCAGCCGATCTATTGCGTGATCGACAAGGGCCGCATGATGAAAATGCCCTTCGAGGGGCTGAGCCTCCTCGACTACGCCATCAACGCGACGCTGGTCATGAGCAATATTGCGATTTACAAGCAAGACCGCGCAGGACTCATTGTTTTTGCAGAGGAAATAGGCGTCGTGCTGAAAGCCAAGCGCAGCGCGACGCAGATGCAAGCCATCACCGAGATCCTCTACAATCAAAAAACGCGTTACCTGGAAAGCGACTTCGAGCTGCTCTACACCAATGTGAAACGGCAGATCAACCATCGCTCTTTGATGCTGATCTTCACCAACTTCGACAGCCTCTCGGCCATGCGCAGGCAGCTCCCCTACCTGCGTCGCCTCAACCGCGACCACCTGCTCGTCGTCATCTTCTTTGAAAACACCGAATTGCAAGAACTCATCGTCGCACCTGCTCATACAACGCAGCAAGTCTATCTCAAGACCGTCGCCGAGAAATTCGCCTTCGAGAAAAGGCAGATTGTGCGGGAATTGAATTTGCACGGGATTCAATCGATCTTGACCGCCCCCGAGAATTTGACGGTGAATACATTGAATAAGTATTTGGAGTTGAAGGCTCGGGGCTTGATTTGAGCGAGAAATGAAACACCGATTCCCAATCATCGCATCGCTTGTTTTGATAATCTTTTCATGCAACAACGCTGGCCCCGATTTAGCGAAATCGACTCCAGAGCAGTCAGCATTAAACTTGCTGCATGAAGCAGACTCTTTACAGGAGCAGCAATGCTACTTGAATGCCAATGAGAAATATTCATTACTAATTGTTTCCGACGCGTTCAAATCGAGAGCATTGCAATCACGTGCAAAAAGCTACAAAGCCATGGGCAGAGCTGATCTGGAAATCGAAGATTACAAATCCCTACTTGGGATGCCAGACCTTTCTCATGATGAAAAAGCTGGATTCGCTGTCCTCATTTCCAATCACTATCAGGCAGAGGGATCAACAGACTCCTCGATCAAATACCTCCAAACCTGTGTCAAAATTGGAAGGCAAGACGATGGAGGAGATCAGTATGCGAAACTTGTTTACCCCTTGCTCAGTGAGCTCTACATCCAGTGCAAAAACTGGGACATGGCATTCCAAATGATCGATTCTGCACGTAAGCATCACGTTCGTCTTATAGAAACTATGCTTCCTAGGGCAGAAATTTTCGCTGAAATTGGCGAACTAGATTCAGCGTTGTATTGGGCAACCTATGCGATCGACCATGCGGAAGCTCTGCCCCATGAAATGATAGATTGCCACCTCTTGCGCTTTTGGATCTATAGTGCGCAAGGGGAACAAGGGCTTGCAAGTCAGGAACTGAAAGCCGCTAAGAATATTGAAGAAAACATCAAAAATCATCCGGAATTCCCAGCAAACTGGCTTTCGGCAGCCCTGATGGAAGAGTAGACTTTTCGAACGAGAAATCAACTTCTAAACATTCCTTTCAAATCGGTTGTTATTGTACCGTAACGGCTCATCGCAATCTGTACCGGAGCACGTACGCTTTATCTATCGCTAGGATCTAATTGCATGCGGAAAGTCCTCGTCGTATTCATCTTGCTGATCATCGGGCGTACGATTAGCTTCGCCCAACATCCAGTCAAAATCTCGACAGCCGATTTCAGGCCCGTCCTCGGCAAATGGGAAGGATCATTGACCTATCTCGATTACAAAAGTGGCACGCCCTACACGATGCCGGCGAATGTCGAGATTTCGAGGCTCGCGGGCACGCCTGATTTGCTGGTAAAGCAATCCTACCCCGATGAACCCGAGGCCAATGAAGCCGATACAGTCATGATTGCAGCCAAAGGCACGCTGCTCGACGGTGAAAAAGTGGTCTCCAAGCGCAAACTCACCGATGGCAACATGGAAATCGTAACCGAAATCCAAGGTGTAGATGGCAACGAGAACAAACCCGCGCGCATGCGGCACACGTACACGCTCGGGCGCAATGTGTATTTGGTGCGCAAAGATGTGCTGTTTGACGACGAAAAGGAATGGGTGATGCGGCATGAATACCGCTACGAAAGGCGAATGCCATAATCTCAGCCTTCTTGCTGCAAAAATCCTTGACAGTCCCTCACAGGCTGCGGCGGGTATTTTGTAAACCGCACATCGGTCTTGGCCTTCTCACACATCATGAAGACACTCCCGCGCGCGTTGGCGGTCGTGCGCAGGTGCTGGCAGCGGTGGCAGATGCTAGATGGAAAGGGCAATGCGTCCATGGCACAAAATTAACAACAATCCCCAATCTCTCACTGATGATTTGGGGGCTGCGGCATCCAAAATCTGGCACACAATTTGAATAACCACCATCCCGAATAAAAATGGGCGGCTTGCTCTTATGCGATATTTGAAATTGTGCCTCTGAAAAATACATGGAAAATTTTACGCGCTCGATTTTGCTTCTTTGTCTGTTTGCCATTTTCATATTTGGAATCAAAGCTCCTTTGCAGGGGCAAAACTCTCACGAACTAGAAATCCGTAGCTTGGCTCAAGCCTACGAAACATACGAATCTCAAAACCAGGATAGTATTGTGCAGCTGCTGGCACGTAGCTTTGAGCACCTGCTCGAATCAGGAACTAAAGGCTCAGACATCGTCAATAATCTGAAGCAAGATCCTCACTTTAGGATCTCAATATGGCATTCAGACCCTGCACATTGGACCGCCTACTCCTTCAGATATGACAATTTCGGCTATCTCAATTATGTCGTCGAAACCTATGCCAATGCCCGAAAGGAAATAGGCAACCGCATCATTTTTGCAGATCGAGCAGCACCTTTTGGCTTGACTCAATTTGCAGTATTGGGCGACAACGAAATCCTGCTCATCGGGCGCTCAGATGATATGAGCTTCTCGACAAACTTTGCGCAGGTGTATCAGATTTACAAAGATGGCTCCTGGCATCGCCAAAAAGCTTTTGCAGGCAAAGACGAACTGCAATACACCGTCTGGACGAATGTCGAGGGCGGGCCAGAGAATTTCAGGGAAATTGCATTTGACGACGGCAAAATGGAAATTTGTTTCGTTGAAAAATTGCCCGATGGCAATTGGAAAACGCTCCAAAGCGCCAAATTGAAGGCTGGAAAATTCAAGATCCGCAGCCTTGACGAACGAGAATTTGAGTAGCCCGATCGAATCTCCAAGCAATACCTACGCACGGCAATCCCTTTTCCGGCGGAGCCAGGGAAGTTGTAATGCGCTCTTTTTCGAGAATCAAGCTTCTCCTCTGCAATACTTTTTGCAAGCTGCCGTCATTGACCTATTTTTGCGCGCAACTTATAGGTAGGCTGATGAAATTTTTGGAAGTCAAATTGGGTGACAAGCGCCTTATTCGCGAGTTTTTGGAGCTTGCAGTGCGCATTTACAAAGACGATCCGCTGTGGATCAGGCCACTCGACAAGGACATCGAGAGCGTCTTCGAACCCGAGAAAAACAAGTTTTGGCGGCATGGGAAGGCGATTCGCTGGATCTTGCAAAACGATCAGGGCGTGACCATCGGCCGTGCTGCCGCCTTCATCAACGACCGCACCGCCAAGACCGAGGAGCAGCCGACGGGCGGCATGGGCTTCTTTGAGTGCATCGACGATCAAGCAGCCGCCAACCTGATCTTTGACCAATGCAAAAATTGGCTGGCTGAAAACGGCATGGAGGCCATGGACGGCCCCATCAATTTTGGGGAACGCGAGGCTTGGTGGGGGCTGCTCTACGAGGGGCGCCACGAGCCGGTCTATCAAATGAATTATCAGCCGGAATATTATATCCCGCTGTTTGAAAACTATGGTTTCCAGACCTACTTCAAGCAGCATGTGCTCTATCGCCCCGTGATGGAACCCATGCAGGAGCGCTTCAGGGAAAAAGCAGAAATGGTCGCACGTGATCCCAACTATCGCTTCACGACCATGAAAAAAAGCCAAATCACCAAATTTTCGGAGGATTTTCGCACGATCCTGAATGGCGCTTGGGGTGGGCATGCTGGCTTCAAGCCTATGCGCAAGGATCAGAGCAAGTCCATCATGAAAAAACTCAAGCCGATTTTGGCGGAGGAGTTGGCGATCTTTGGCTATTACAAGGATGAGCCTGTGGCGTTTTTTATTATGATCCCCGACATGAACCAAGTGTTCAAGGATTTTAATGGCAAGTTTGGTCTCTGGCAGAAATTGAAGACCCTTTACCGCCTCAAGATGCGCAAGATCACCAAGTGCTATGGCATCGTTTTTGGCATCGTCAAGGAGCACCAAGGCAAGGGCGTGGATGGAGGATTGATCAACCATGCCCGAAGTGTCTTGCAGCCGATGAACCATTGGAACCACATGGAAATGATCTGGATCGGCGACTTCAATCCAAAAATGCTGAACGTCGCCTATGGGATTGGAGGGATCGATTATAAAATCTACCATACATTGCGCTACCTCTTTGACCGTGAGAAGCCATTCAAGCGACTCCCGATTATTGGGCACTGAAGAAGTTAGCAGTTAGTAGGTAGCAGTTAGCAGTGGTGTTGGGGATCGATTTGCGGTTTCCTTTTCAGGGTCGTGCTTGGCTTTGCCACCGGAGGGTAGCAGCCAATCTCGTTAGGCCAAGGCCTGCCTAGAGGTCTGTCGGGTGGGCTGATCTGCCGACTTGATGGCGTAATTTCTGCTTCGCTCGACCTCTAATTTCCAATCCATCAACGCTATTGATACATCAGGTTACATCCCCTCAATTCGGCGTTGTCCATGCGTCCCAGCACCTCAAATGTGCCGTCGTGATGGAGCCTGCCCAGATCGTCTGTGGCGATAAATGCACAGGAGTGTAGATTGGCG
>JANORP010000008.1:0-17188 GCA_031415375.1 Bacteroidota bacterium
GATGTCCTCAAAAATTTGAAGGGTGTACGATCACGCTTTGCTGCGGGAGCAGCTGTTCGTTGGCCCACCCCACAACAACGCTGTGGGCCGACGAACGAGCATTTTGATCATAGATTTGGCGTCGCCGAATCATCGCTTGGCGGACAATATCGTTCGTCGGCCCTCAAACTCGGCTCTGGGGAGGGCCAACGAACAACGTAATTCCTGCGCCTGCTCCCGCTCTCTAAGCGGGAGCGTACACCCAATTCCAAATGGGGAACGGAGATGCGCGCAGATCCATTTAGAAGATTGGTGACCATGATCAACCGGACGACATTCCAAATGCAAATGCAGTTGATTTCTCCGAAGTAAGTCACCCCAGTTCAAACTCCGCCAGGCTCCGCAGTACCTGATCGGCGATCGCCCACCTTGGGTCGCCCCAAAACTCTGGGGCGGGCACAAGCACGCAGCGCATGCGCGCAGCCTTGGCGGCCAATAGGCCGTTGAAGCTGTCCTCGATCGCCAGGCATTGGAGGGGTGAGACGCCGAGGGCAGCTGCAGTGTGCAGATAGACCGCTGGATGTGGCTTCCCATGGGTTTCGACCTCCGCTGACCGCAATATTTCAAAGGCGTCGCGCACGCCTAGATGCTCCAACATAGCCTCGATGAGCACCATCGGCGACGAGGAGGCGAGTGCAAGACGCAGTCCCGCCCCTTGTATCTGCGCAATGGCTTCATGCACGCCCGGCAGCAAGACCGCCTCTGCCCGCACAAGCGCGATCACGCGCGCCACAATCTCGTCGTGTACCTGCCCGACCGACTTGCCCATCCATGGATACAATAGATACCACTTGGCGACCACCTCGTCGCAGCGCAACCCCATGGTGGTGTGCATCATTTGCAAGGTCAATGGTACCCCCAAAGTGCCAAAGATTTCCATTTCCGCACGTTGCCACAAGGGCTCGGTATCGGCAATCACGCCGTCCATATCAAAAATGACAGCTTTCAAGGCTGGTTGTGTACTCATGGGGCAAATCTCTCGAAATCCGATTGGAATTTGCGTTCAGATTTTAGTAATTTAACTAAAATCAAAAAAAACGATGAGATCAAAAACGCTTTGGGTCTGCCTTGCGTGTGTGTTACTTTGGGTACTCCCACACATGATACAGGCGCAAAAACGGGAGCATTCATTGCGGCTAGGTCTCACAATAGGTCCCGAATTTTCGTCGAGAGCTAAGCCCGCTGAATTCACTTCGATTTCCTTTACACCACGTTTCGGCTACGAGATCAACCTTGGCTTGATCGCGCCGATTGGACTGCATTTCGGTGTGCAGGCAACGGTTGGTACCTCTATGCTGCGCTATCAATGGAAGGAAATCGACTTTACAGACAGCGACAACATGGATCCAAGGACCATGCACGCTGTACGTATGGAGCAAGCCTACCGTATTGGGATCGGGTGCCGCTATGCCTTCAAGGGCCAAGATGATGGATTCTTCTTGACCTTGGGACCCGAGGTCACACGGCTGCATCAGTCTGCCACGTTGTACACGATCTACGACCAAGGAACTCCGATCACGACTGGTCGCTATCTCCCCTCTTGGAGCCGCGTCATGGTTGCTGCGCAATTCTCCGCAGGCTATCTATGGAATTTTCGGTCACATATCCGTCTCAGCATTGAGCCCTATGCCCGATATTATCGATTCGACGGGTTCAAAGATATTTGGACACCTTCGCACCGTGTAAGTGTTGGTCTGCGTTTGGGCTGCTGGTTTTAGCTATCTGCCCAAGCATATTATCCCAAATTTGCGCCGAGTTTCCTGACCATAGCCAGCCAAGCCTTGCGTTTCTCGGGAGTAGATCCCCTCACATTACCCAAAATAGTAAACTTCATAGGCTTAAGACCACAAAACCCAAGGATTTGTCGCTTCAAAGCCTTGGTAAGTGGGCGACCGAGCACCCAATTGTACCAAAAATTGGGGGAATCCATCGTCAAAATCACACGCACAGAGCGTCCAGCCAGCAATTTGGCTTGAAAAGAGCTGCCTTCGTTGAATTTGAAGGCAAATCCTGGCAGGAAAGTACGATCAATCAATCCTTTGAGCACTGCAGGCATACCACCCCACCACATTGGAAAGAGCATCACCACATGTTCCGCCCATACCAAGTCAGCCTGGAAACGCATCAAATCAGGCTCCAACGTTTGCTTCTCTTGATAGGAGAGGTGCAATGTTGGGTCAAAATCCATGTCACCTATTCGGTGTACCCTTACCTCTGCGCCACCTTGCTCCGCTCCAGCTGCATATTCTTTGGCCAAGGATGCACAGAGACTTGCATTGTTGGGATGGCCGAGCAGCAAGAGGATTTTTTTCTTTTCCATTTCGATATCTAATATTGAATGCAAAGTTGGGAAAGGAATGCCTAGCCCTACGATGACTTATGTTACAAAATGGACAGAGAAACGTGCACCCAAGTTAACGAGGAACACCAATCAAGGATCGACGCTTGATGCGGCTGAGCGATTGCGGACGTACACCTATATATGCTGCAACCAAGTGTTGGGGAATACGAAGCGACAAACCTGGATATTGGAGGAGAAACTGCTGGTAGCGCTGCTCAGGCGTATCGATGTAAAAGGAAGTGAGTCGCTCGGTGGCGTCGGCAAACAGGTGCTCGGCCATCAGTCTGCCTATTCGCTCCCCATTTTGCGTGACTTGATAGAGCTCCTGCAAGCCCTTGCGGTCGATTGCGAGCACTTCACAGGCCTCCAAAGCCTGCAAGGAATAGGGGGATGGCTTCCCTGTGAGAAAACTATCGTAATTGGAAACAAACTGCCCCTCGGTCGCAAAAAAACAGGAGATGTCCTCACCAGCTGGGTTTTCTATGGAGACGCGTACTACGCCCTGCGTCACAAAAAAAACTTGCTGGCAAATGAGGTGAGGGGGAATGAGATAGGCGCGTACAGGAAAACTGAGCGGACTAAAACGCTCCCGAATCCGCTGCTCATCGGCGGGTGACAGCTCTACCAAATTCCTGAAAAACGCAATCAAGGCCTCCTTTTGCATTGGCTAAAGGTACAGATTTCTCCTGAATCCTTCTTGATGCATACAAGTCATTTACGTCCAACAGAAGTTTTTTACAGCACCATTCAACAATTAGGCTTCAACTTGGTTGGTTCTAATGGTAGTCAAAGATATATTTGGATCTAGCAGGGTCATCGGTGGATGTCGTTTGAAATTGGCCCGCAGTTTTTGGTAAAGCGTATGGATCGTGGAATGAAGAATCGTCTTGGAATCGCAATGTGTGGCCTGCTCATGGTCCTACTTGCAAATGTTGGCCATGGGCAGTCGCTCGACCACCGTCTGCGTGCAGGACTTTCGGCTGGTTTTGACGGCACTACCTTTGTCAACAATCCTTTTAATACCCTCATTTCAGAAATCCGCATACCCGGCATCTCGACGGAATTGTTTGGTCGCGTGCGATTTGGCAAACACTTCAGCATACAACTCGCGCCAGGCTATACAATGAGGCCCTACCGCTCAAACCGCACATTCATCGGCGACAGCCTCAATGCCGACGGCTCACGCGGTCCATTTGCAGGCAAGACGATCAATCGGCAATTGCGCGGCAATCTCCATGAATTCAGGCTTGGTCTGATGCTTTATTTCCATTTTGGAACAACACAATCGGGATTTCACCTCGGTTTTGGGCCAGAGATTCAGCGCGTCAGTCTCAAAAAATTTGACTTGGCAATGGCCCAAGACAGCGTGCAATTCATCCATGTATCCTCCGATCTAGTGGAATTGCCCATTTTGCCAGCGGTACAAGTCGCCGGTGGCTATACGTGGGAATTGCCCCATCGCATGCTGCTACAAGTCGAGCCGTATGGCAAATACGCTCCAATTTTTGTCGAGGACGGAAAAATCTTGTCTTGGGGCACCGCCGGCCTGCGGCTCAAGTGGTGGCTGTGAGCATCGGTGATATTTCCTGAAATCTTGCTGCATTCACCTCGCCATGCATGTGAGCGGCCTCATTGCTGACGGCATTGCCCAAAGAATTGCTTTCCTTCATTCCTTAGCAACCGCCCCATTCCTTGATTTTGGCTTAGGTCCACTCCAAGGTGCCAAATTTCAACCGAGTGGCACAAATTGCGAATTCCACTAAGGGATTCAGCAATCGTGCATTTTTTGCTTAATTTCAAGCGTTCGATAGAAATCAAGATCCTATGCGTCAGAAATTCGCAGCACTCACACTCTCACTCACATTGCTAGGTAGTAGCCTCGCATTCGCCCAAAAGAAAGAAGAATGGAAGGTCGATGATCCCCATGGCCCTTCCCAGACGATCGCCTTTGAGACCGATGAGGGCACGTGGATGAACCTCGATGTGAGCCCAGACGGCAAGGAAATCGCCTTTGACTTGCTGGGTGACATCTATGTGATGCCCATCTCGGGCGGCAAGGCGCTGCGCATCGCCGAAGGGATGCCTTGGGAGGTGCAACCACGCTTCAGCCAAGATGGCAACCATATCCTCTTCACGAGCGACCGCGCTGGTGGCGACAATATCTGGATCATGGGCCGCGACGGCAGCGACAAGAAGCAGCTCACCAAAGAGACCTTCCGCCTCCTCAACAATGCCTTTTGGCACCCAAGCGGCGAGTATTTCGTCGCACGCAAGCACTTCACTGGCACCCGCTCGCTGGGCGCTGGCGAGATGTGGCTCTACCACAAGACCGGCGGTGCAGGCATGCAACTCACCAAGCGCAAAAACGATCAACAAGACGCTGGCGAGCCCGTATTTTCACCCGACGGTCGCTATGTTTATTTCAGCGAAGACGTGGATGGTGCAGGTTATTTTACCTACAACAAAGATCCGCATTCAGGCATCTACAACATTCGTCGCTACGATACCCAGCTGGGTGAGATCGAAGACATCATTTCAGGCCCTGGTGGCGCCGTGCGCCCACAGGTCTCCCCCGACGGCAACCTGCTCGCTTTCATCCGTCGTGTGCGCACCAAGAGCGTGCTGCATGTGCATGACCTGCGCACCGGCGAGGAATGGCCGATCTTCGACCGCCTCAACAAGGATCAACAAGAAACATGGGCGACCTTTGGCGTCTATCCCAACTACCAGTGGCTGCCCGGCAACAAGGAGATTGTGATCTGGGCCGAGGGGCATTTCTGGCGGGTGAATGTCGAATCGACGGAAGCCAAACAAATCCCCTTTACCGCGCAGGTCAAGCAACAAGTCGCTGAGGCGCTGCATTTCCCCCAAGAAGTGAGCCCCAAAACGTTTGAGGCTAAAATGATTCGTCAAGCCACCACGAGCCCCGATGGGAAACACATGGCTTTTCATGCAGCGGGATATATTTACCTGAAGGAACTCCCCAAAGGAACCCCCAAGCGCCTCACCAATGGCTTGGACCACGAATATTATCCTGCCTATTCCCAAGACGGCAAGAGCCTCCTCTATGCCAGCTGGAACGATGTCGATCTGGGTGCCATCAAAGTGCGCGACATCCTCACCGGTGCCGAGCGCAAAGTGACCCTGGAAAAAGGCTATTACCACAACCCACGCTGGAGCAACGATGGAAAAATGATCGTGTTTGAAAAAGGCACTGGCACTGGCGAATTGGGTTTTTCATTTGGCACACTCCCAGGGATTTACGTCTGCAATGCCGACGGTAGCAATCTGCGCTTGCTCACTATTGATGGCTCAGAGCCCTATTTCAATGAAAATGGCACGCGCGTATATTTTTCGACGGGAGGCGGCATGAGCAAAAAATTCAAAAGCCTGGGCCTCGATGGCAAGGATGAAACGACGCATTTCACCGCCAAATATGCCAAGGATTTTGTGCCTAGTCCTGATGGCAAATGGATCGCCTTCACGGAATTGTACAATGCATACGTGGCAGCATTTCCCAAGACGGGACAAGCGCTCGACCTCAACAGTGATGGCGATGGCTACCCCGTGTTTCAGGTCACACGCGATGCGGGCACGAGCCTGCACTGGGCGCGCGACAGCAAAAGCATGCACTGGATGCTGGGGCCAGAGTATTTTTCCAGGGATTTGGAGAAATGTTTCACTTTTCTTCCCGGCAGCAAAGACAGCTTGCCGCCCGTCGATAGCGTGGGCCTCAACGTGGGCCTGCAATTGCAGACCGACGTGCCTACGGGCATCACGGCGGTGACTGGCGTGCGCATCATCACCATGAAGGGCGACGAGGTGATCGAAAGCGGCGATATTGTGGTCGAAAACAACCGTATCGTTGCGATCGGCAAGAGCGGCGAGGTGAAGGTCCCCAAGGATGCCCATCTCATCGACGGCCGTGGCAAGACCATCATGCCGGGCATCGTCGATGTGCATGCCCACATGGGCAATAGCGGCAACGGCGTTTCGCCGCAGCAGCAATGGTCATATTATGCTGGACTCGCATTTGGCACCACGACGACACATGACCCTAGCAGCAGCACTGAAATGGTCTTTTCGCAGAGCGAAATGGTCAAAGCCGGGTATATGGTCGGCCCTCGGATTTACTCTACAGGCACGATATTGTATGGTGCCGACGGCGACTTCAAGGCGACCGTCAATAGCCTAGACGATGCGCGCTCGCACTTGCGCCGCATGAAGGCCGTGGGTGCATTTTCCGTCAAAAGCTATAACCAACCGCGCCGCAACCAGCGGCAGCAGGTGATCCAAGCCGCCCGCGAGCTCCACATGGAAGTGGTGCCCGAGGGTGGTTCCTTTTTTTACCACAATATGACCCAGATTCTCGATGGACACACGGGCATCGAGCACAGCATCCCAGTTTCGCCCGTCTATCAAGATGTGCAAAAATTGTGGGGCGCCAGCAAAACTGGCTATACCCCGACACTCATCGTGGGCTATGGCGGTATCTGGGGCGAGAACTATTGGTATCAGAAGACGGAGGTCTGGAAGAATGAGCGGCTCCTGAAATATTATCCGCGTCGCATCCTAGATGCCCGCTCGATGCGCCGCACGATGGCTCCCGACGACGACTTTGGGCATATTGGCAACGCCAAGGCGGCCTATGCCCTCATGAAGGCGGGCACCAAAGTGCAGCTCGGCGCCCATGGCCAATTGCATGGCCTTGGCGCGCATTGGGAGATGTGGATGTTTGTCCAAGGCGGATTTTCATCCCTGGAGGCGATTCGCGCCTCGACCTTGTGGGGTGCGCAATATATCGGGATGGACAAGGACATTGGTTCACTTGAGGTCGGCAAACTGGCGGATTTTATCATCCTCGACAAGAATCCGCTGGAAGACATTCGCAACAGCGAGGCGATTGCGATGGTGATGCTCAATGGTCGCCTGTACGATGCCGAGACCATGAATGAGATCGGCAATCACCCCAAGCCACGTGCACCCTTCTTTTGGGAGCGTGCCAAAGGCAATGACGCATTTCCATGGCATGAGGCTACCCAAAGCTATATGGGCGGTGCCTGTGGTTGCTTTGGGCACGCGCACAACTGAGTTACCTGAAGGTTGAGGTAACCGCGATTCAGCTCGGGAAATAAAACTCCTTGAAGCGTTTCATGTTTCCTTTTCCCTTGCAGAAAATGACCTTGATGGCCCCTCCCGCAGCATGACGGATGCGGGCTTGCGACAATATGCCGAGCAAATGTACCTTGAACTGGGTGAGTTCACTGACCTTGAGGACTTGGTCGTGGTTGGCTTCGCCCAACATGTCGCAAAGCGTGGCTTCCAGTTCCTCTACGGTCATGCGTGGGTCTGCAAACATTTGCTCGAGTCCTGCTTGCATGCTCACACCATCGGCCCACTGATAGCTGCGTATGCGCATGGCCACGAGATAGGAGGTGAAATCGCGGTAGGGCAAGACGAAGATGTAGGCCTTGGTACCGACAATGCAGACCTCGGAATTGGTGAGGCCGGTGACTTTACCGCCTGTATAGCCCGATTTTGGGTAGTAGCAGTAGTTGATATCGCGCGAAAGTGGTGTGGGCATGGAAACAGTGATTTAAATTGTAAGCGCAAGTTGCAATTTTATGCCCAATGTAGAGGATCAATTCGGTCGCTTTCAATCGTCGGCTAGACTACATACTTGAGAATTTCAAAATTTCAAGTATTGTTATTTCGAGCGAAAGCAATAAATTGCTCATGGCTTGGATGCTTGCTCTTGCTCAGACATGCGCTATGGCCACTGTACAATACGTTGAAAATAACAGCAGTCGTTTCGCAGCATTTAGCATCTGGCCAGGCAATGGACATCCCAATGCCTTCGATCGGCTAATATTTACCTACACTGAAATTTGACCAGATTTTGCATGAAAAAACTGCTACGCATAACTTTGCTATTTGCTTGCTTATACAATTTCATTTTTGCACAACAATACACGCAGTATTTTGACGGAGGCGACACCTCGTACAGCACTGCCTTGATTGTCGAAATCGATCCCGATACAGACAATGTTTGGCAGATTGGGCCACCTCAAAAGGCTATTTTCAATGGCCCAGCGACTGTACCCAATGCGATTGTGACCGATACGATCAATTTTTACCCGCAAGGAAATACTTCGCGCTTTATCACCAAGGTGATCCCATGGGCGAATTTTGGCATTTATGCATTGCAGTGGCAGCAAAAGCTCGACATGGCCAACGATTTTGCTGGCGGAATCGTGGAGTATTCATTTGACCATGGCGGGGCGTGGTTCAATGTATTCAACAATCCTTACGTTTACAATTTCTATGGGTTCCTGCCGACTAGTCAAGACACCTTGCTCTCCTCTGGTGAATATGCCTTCAGTGGTACAGATAGCACTTGGCGCGACGTTTGGCTCTGTTTTGATATCTCTTGGTTGTCGCAGTTTCAAGACACGATCTATTTCAGATATACCTTGAAGACCGATTCTGTCGAGGGCAACCATGAAGGCTGGCTCATCGACAATATGATCTCACATATTACGTTCCAGCATACGCTCAAAGATAGTCTCGACGGGAAGTATCTCAATGCTTACCCCAATCCCGCAAACGACATTCTCTATATCGAGACGCAAAAATTGCAGGAATTTCACATCATCGAAGAAATGACACTGACAAATACGCTAGGTCAGATCGTGGGAACTTGGCACAATATTCCCACGAAGTTTTTTGTGCCAGTGGACAAGTATCCGTCGGGAAATTATCTCCTGAACGTGAGAACGAATATCAAATCTGAAACGGTGACGGTTCAGATCCAACACGACTAGCGCAAGGTCTATGAAGTGGATTTTGTCAATGGTGATGACCGTCGTGCTGCTGTTTGGATTTCCAGCCGGCAGCACGACCCATGCCTATGTCTTCCCTGTGCTCCCCTTCTTTCCTGCGATGCCGATCTCCGAGACGAATCCGGTCACTGTCGAGGGAATGACGCTAGGCCGTTACCTGTTTTACGACAAGATCCTCAGCAGTGATCGACAGATGGCTTGCGCGACCTGCCATCAGCAAGCGCAAGCCTTTAGCGATGCGCCAATGGCCTTTTCTCTTGGCAGGAATGACGTGCCGACTGCCCGAAACACGATGCCGCTCTTCAACCTTGCATGGTATTCCGCCTATTTTTGGGATGGCCGTGCAGCGCATATCGAGGAGCAGGTGCTGCACCCCGTGCGCAATCCCTTGGAAATGAATTTGCCTTGGACGCAGGCGGCCAATCGTTTGCGGCAAAGCAGATTCTACCGCCTCCAATTCAAGGCGGCTTTTGGGGAAGCAGAAATTGACAGCACGACGATCACCAAAGCCATAGGGCAGTTTTTGCGCACACTCATCAGCCACCGGTCCAAGTTTGACAGGGTGCTTGCAGGCGAGGCCTTGCTGAGCAAGGCAGAATTTGATGGATTTGTGCTGATGAATGATCAAACGAAAGGCGATTGCTTGCACTGTCATACCTCTGACGCAGACGCCTTGGGCACCACACGCACCTTTAGCAACAATGGCCTCGATGCCATGCCCTACCCTGACCTAGGATTGGGTGCGGTGACAAATGCCGCACGAGACGGCGGCAAGTTCAAAATTCCGTCACTGCGCAATGTGGTCTTCACAGCACCATACATGCACGATGGCCGATTTGCAACACTGGAGGAGGTGCTGGATTTCTACAGCGAAGGCGTGAAAATGAGCTCGCACGTGGACTCTAAAATGGGGACGGCCAACAAAGGCGGTGTACATTTGAGTCCAATTGAAAAACAAAACATTATTGCCTTTTTACACACGCTCAGCGATTCTGCCTTTGTACGCGATCCCGCCTTTGCCAATCCATTTGTACAATAGCGGGGGCGACCCGCGCGGCTTGGGGGATCAGGTGTACATTTTGGCGTCGCGCATTCCCCTAAAAAATCGTAACTTTCCTCAGATGTCCAAAGCGGCCAAATACACGCTTCTCGCGATGATACCCTTGCTTCTGCTGGGCTTGGTCTTCTTTGTACCGGGCCTGCCAGGCAATCGCCTCCTCCAACAGGCAGACAAAGATCGTTCGCCACTCGCAGCAGAAACCTTGGAGTTCCACGGGCAATCTTACGATGTGATCATGGTCGATCCGCGCAAACAGGAGCTGCGGCTATATTGGAAAGATGGCGGCGGCCAGCCCTATGGTAGCTTTGATGCCCTCAAAGAAGGCATCGCCAAAGACGGCAAGACGCTACGGTTTGCAATGAATGCGGGTATTTTCTCGGAAGACCGCACGCCAGGTGGGCTCCATATTGAGGACGGCAATGTGCTCAAGACCCTCAATCTCAAAGAAGGCGTTGGCAATTTTCATTTGAAACCCAACGGCGTGTTCATGCTCGGTGCCGAAGGTGCTAGCGTGGTGGAGTCAGAGACGTATTCACAGTCGGAGACTGCCCCCACAATCGCTACCCAATCTGGGCCGATGCTGGTCATCGACGGGGAATTGCATCCAGCCTTTCGCGATGGCTCTGAAAATAAGAACATTCGCAATGGTGTAGGCGTGGACAGTGCTGGGAATATCTGGTTTGCAATCTCGAATGAACGGGTGAACTTCTTTGATTTTGGGTCGCTTTTTCGGGACAAGTTCCGTTGTCCAGATGCCTTGTACCTAGATGGGGCGATCTCGGCGATGTACCTTCCAGAGTTGGATCGCAACGATGTGGGATTTGGGTTTTGCGGCATCTTGGCGCTAGTCGAGTAAGGCCTTGTAGCGGTGCTTTTCATTGCAGGCACACTTCCTATTTCCTTGCATAGTTGGCATTTCTGATCAGGAATCCTTATTTTTCATCATGGCAATGGCGCAAATGGATGAGACCTATCTCGATGTGATGGCTGGCAGGAGCACGGCGCAGTTGCTGACGCTGCTGCGCGAGCGACATGCCTATTTGCCCTCGGCGGTCGCAGCAGCCGTCCAAGAGCTACAACGCCGGGAAGTGTCTGGATTTGAGGTCTCCAATGCCCTAGATGATGGCGACGCCGAAGCCCTTACGCAATCGCAAATCGCCGACCTACCACTTCCAAATGGCTGGATTGCCTTTTGGCTGGTCCTCCCCTTCTTGGCAATGACACCGATCGGCACGCAGCACTTTCACCGCTGGGCAGCTGGCGGCTACCGCCGCAGCTCTGTCCAGTACCTGGAAGTCGTCACGATCGGCTTCACGGCTTATATGATCATGGTGATGGTGATGCTGGCATTGCTTTAGCTGCGGTCGCTGGTCGCGTACATTTCCTATTAATTCTAGGCCTTGCTGTAAATGTGAAAATACACCTATCTTGTATTCAAAAAGGTGACTACCCTACCCATTTACCGTAATCCATGGATTTTTGCTGGCTTGGCAACGCTGATGATGGGCTTGGTGATGGCTGCACTCGACCTGGGATTGCCGCGTGGGGGAGCATTTTGGCGTGACTGGGTGACGGAACATAGCACCCTGATCTATTTTTGCGAGCCGGCCTCAGTCGAAGCTTTTTTCCGGCAAAAAATCGATACCTACACCAATCTTGCTTTTTTTTATACGGGATGCCTGTTGCTAAGCTTTGCGCGCATGGATCGTGATAGCACGTCTAGTGGTTTTGCGATCGTGCATCCGCAGTGGTCACATTGGTTTGGTTGGGCCATGATCGCGACGTTTGCAGGGAGCAGCCTGTTTCATGCTTCGCTCACGCGGAGCGGGGAGGCGCTCGATCTTGCAGGCACCTACGCGACAGCGTTGCTGCCTGGTTTTTTCAATGTCCATCGGGTTTTCAGTATGGGAATGCGTCGACGATTGCCAATCTGGCCATTTGTCGGTGCTTGGTTGATGGTCTGGCTTGTGTGCTCGCTGCTGATTTTCAGGTTGAGTTCCCGCATTGTCGTGCCAAGTGGATTGCTGCTGATCGGCGTATCGGGCTTCATTCTCTTTTGGAAGGTCAAGCCGCGTCGCGGATGGTGGTTTGCTGGGAGCAGCATCGCCTTGACAGTGCTCGCAGCGACATTTTTCGTGATGGACATCCAAAAGGTGGGCTGTGATCCCGGTGGTTGGTACCAAGCCCATGGACTTTGGCATATCCTCTCTGCCTCGGCGGCATTGTGCTACTATGGGTTCATGCGCCGACTGGAATAACTGACTTTCCAATGGGACATTCTGCAAAAAGATGCTACGAATCGAAGCGATAAAAGCACATTTGCAGGAAGAACATCAACTAATTTTGGCCCAAAGGCAACCAAAGTCACCTGGATTGCGTCTCATTGCAATCGCACAAGGCGGCGCAATGATGCCTCGCTGAAAATGTAGTAACTTGGCAACGTGGAATCAGTACTAAGTATTCAAAATCTCCGAAAGCAATATGGCCGTATCACGGCCGTAGAAGGCTTGAACCTGGAGATCCCCAGAGGCACTATTTTTGGCATTCTTGGACCGAATGGCAGTGGCAAGACCACTACACTTGGCATGGTGCTGGATGTAATCAATCGCACAGGCGGCGATTATTTATGGTTTGGAGAGCCCGGCAACAAGGAGACGCGCAAGCGAATCGGAGCCATCCTAGAGGCGCCCTTGTTTTACCCCTATTTGAGTGGGTATAACAATATGCGCGTCGTAGCTCAAATCAAGGGTGCACAGCTCAGCGAGATCGAGCCTTTGCTAGATACAGTGGGCTTGCTGGAACGCAAGGACTATCCCTTCAAGACCTATTCGTTGGGTATGAAGCAGCGGCTCGCGATTGCAGCAGCACTCTTGCGCAAACCCGAGGTGCTGATTCTCGACGAGCCAACCAATGGCTTGGACCCACAAGGTATTGTGGAGATCAGGGATTTGGTGCGGCGTATCGGCGGCCAAGGGGTGACGATCTTGCTGGCGAGCCACTTGCTCGATGAGGTCGAGAAGGTCTGCTCACATGTGGCGGTTTTGCAAAAAGGCAAATTGCTCTACTCGGGCACGGTGGAAGGGATGAAACCTGGACAGGCCTTTCTCATCTTGAAGGCTGCCGACATGGCTGGCTTGGACCTTGCGGTGAGAAGCCTGCCTGGCTTCACGCAAGCCACTATCAATGAGGGGAAGCTGCATGTGATTTTTGACCAAACGCCCGATCCCGCCTTGGTCAATCGCCAACTGCAGGAAAAGCAGATTTCGCTCTCGCACCTGACGCTGCGCAAATCGACATTGGAAGAACAATTTTTGGAACTTACCCGCACAAACGCATGATACGCCTCCTTCAAATCGAACTGAATAAGCTGCGCACCTACCGTGCATTTTGGGTGCTCACGATCCTGTATTTTGTGGGGCTCGCTGGCACTTTGCTTTCGATCCAAGGTATTTTCAATGCCTTTTTGGATGAAAATGTGCCTACAGTGATGCAAAATGGCATGCGCTGGGACTTCTACTCACTTCCCGACGGCTGGCATTATATGAGCTGGATTGCCTCCTTGTTCAATTTTTTGCTGCCGATCGTCGTTGTGATCATCGTGAGTGCCGAGTTTAGCTACAAGACTGTGCGCCAAAACATCATCACTGGCATGAGTCGCGCAGAATGGATGACTGGAAAGCTGATCTTGATGGCATTTCTTGCCCTCATGAGTACGCTAGTGCTATTCTTGATCACACTCCTGCTTGGACTCGCCAATTCTGAATTTAGCGAAAGTGTCAATCTATTCTCTCAGATTGGGTACATCTTGGGTTATTTCATCCAAACGACTGGCTACCTCCTCTTTGCGATGCTACTGAGCATCATCATTCGGAATACTGGTGTCGTGATCGGCATCATGATGATCTACTCACTCTTTTTGGAGCGGGTGATCTATACCTTCCTGCCCGACGGAACCCAAAATTTCTTTCCCTTGAGGGCCTTCAGCAATTTGGTATCGCTGCCATTTGAAATGCTGACCGATGGCGGAGGCGCCGTACTGCCTTTGCAAGCCACTTTGGTATCCCTCGCCTATATTGGAATTTTTGCCGGGATCGGCTATTGGATTTTGAAGCGTAGGGACCTCTAAGGCTTCGCTTCCTAAAGATCACGCCATAGATAGTCAGCTTGTCCTGATCATCTATGGCGTTTTTGTAAAAATCCCCCTGCCGGAACAAACACTTTAAAGTTGTAATTTTTGAACAATTTTGGATAAATGCAATTTAATAGTTGCGAAACCAAAAAAAATGAATAACTTTGTGGGAGAAAATGAGGCGATGGGAGACAAGATATCGACTGAAAAGTTCCTTCGGAACTTCAAAACAAAAATGAAGATTTTCGACGTCCTATTTTTGGATGAGCGCGGAAAAAACGTCAATGCACTTGCAAGATTGGAGATCACGCCAATCACTCGAAAAAAAGTCCTTGAATCACTAAAGGTCGAGGACTACTCCGACGGGCCGTTTGGCGAGTCGATGCATGGTGGGCGCACAGAGATGTGGGTATTTGGCCGAGTGATCAGGTCACAGGAAATCTACATCAAAATCACCATGGGTATTCCAGGAAGTGCGGTAATTTGTATCTCATTTCACATCGCAGAGCACCCTCTGAAATATCCGTTTCAAGGAGGCCAAGGTTAGTACATTGACTCACTTAGGAAATTTGTAAGCATTTCAAGAAATTTGGTAGCATTTCCCAAAAAGTAAGAAGCCATGAAAAGTCCGTACACAGGGAAAGAAATGAAGCTCGAGAAAGAGCCGCGTGAGATCGTATTTCGAAAAGAGACATATATCGTGATGTTTCATTTTTGGAAGGATGATGAAACAGGTCAGCAGTTTACCTCTACCGCATTGGATGAAATCAACCTCGGTCAGGCCTACAACCAGTTCCGGAGTCGGCACAACCTGCCGTTTCCCGACGATATCCAAGAAATCAGGTCTCAATATGGCCTCTCGGCCAGCAAGATGTCGGAGATTTTGGGCTTTGGAATCAATGTCTATCGCCAATATGAAGCGGGAGAGGTGCCCAGTGAGTCCAATGCCCGCTTGATACAAGTGGCTCGCGACGCCCAGCAATTCAAACGCCTCGTGGAGTTGTGCGGTAGCCTAGATGAGAAACTTTTGGACAAGCTTCTGCCGCGCATTGATCATTTGATCCAAAGCCAGCAGGAAGCGATCATCTCGCCCACCTACGAAACTTATCTGGTGGGATCCCCACGTCCAGACGAGTACTCGGGTTATCGTAAACCCAATATCAAGCGATTTTCTGCCATGGTTACCTTGTTTTCCAACGCACTGAATCCATGGAAGACCAAACTCAACAAGCTCCTTTTTTACGCCGATTTTGTACATTTTAGCAAAACATGCACCTCCATCAGCGGTATGCGTTACGATGCCATCAAAATGGGGCCTGTGCCGCATAATTTTCAGGGACTTTACCAGCTGCTTGCCGAGCAGCAAGCGATAGAAATTGAGTACATAGAGTATGAAAATGGCAGCATGGGGGAGCGTTTTTGGCCGGTGGACACCTCTATGGATTTGGTAGCAGAGGTTCTTACAGCCGATGAATTGGTCACAATTCAAACGGTCATCGATCATTTTGGGGCATTGAGCAACCAACAGATCATTTTTGAAAGCCATCTTGAGCAAGCGTGGAAAGACAATGTCGATCTCATCGCTCCAGGCATTAGCTATCTCAAGTATGCCTTTGCTCTTCGGAACCTTGATTTTATGGCGTAAGTCAGCGATTAGAGCAACGCATGTTACAAGCGCGCTTCCTGCAAGCAACGACCTTTGCGATCAACCATTTCTGCGGTGAAAACGCGATATTTTGAAAAGGCATGGAAAAGTACTTGGGCATCATTGGAAAAAGTTATCATGAATATGCAGACTATTTGTGGCATGATATCCTGCATCCCAGCTTTCACAGTTTCTTTTGGTGGACGATCATCTTATCGCTTTTCTTCTTTGGATTGGAGGCGCTTCGCCCTTGGCGAAAGGAACAATCACTTTTTCGAACGGACTTTTGGCTCGATCTGTTTTATGTATTCTTCAATCTTTTTCTGTTTTCGTTGATTGTTTGGGCTGCTGGGCAGCAAATCCTGACACAATTGTTCGATGACTTCATAGGTCTCTTTGGGTTGGATAATATCGTCGCTTTCGAAGTACACAAATTACCTGTCTGGGCTTATTACCTGATTCTCTTTTTGGTAGGAGACTTTGTGAGTTGGAATGTACACCGCATCCTGCACCGTATTGATTGGATGTGGGAGTTTCACAAGGTGCATCATAGTGTGGCACAAATGGGCTTTGCGGCACATGTGCGGTATCATTGGATGGAAAACCTGATCTATTGGGTTTTCCGTTTTCTACCCTTTGCAATATTGGGGGCTGATATGAGTCAAATATTCGCTATACATGTCTTCAATGTTGCCTTTGGCCACTTCAATCATGTGAATGCCACGGTGAATCCAAGGGTCACTGGCACTGTGCTAGGTGCCTTGCTGGGCCTGGGAATCTCAAGTCTTTATGCACAGGATTGGTGGATGTGGCCTGTATGGATCGGCAGCGGTGTGCTACTTTTTGGTATCGTGCTGGGTAAATATATGCGCTACCACTAGTGTCCCGTCAGAAGTCAAAGATACTCAATTGGTTAGAAATACCCTTATGCTCAGGCTTGTAATCCTTATTTGTAAACAGTTCATTTACAGGGGTTTTGTCCATCGCGTAAACGCTCAGGATTTGTAGAATAGTGTAGAGTGATTTTTTGATCCCCATTTTCTTCTTTATTATGGCCACTAGGAGGTAGGTACAGATGGCCGTCCATACCTGCGTTTTGACCGCATTGGCCGATTCTCCCCAAAATACCTTC
>JANORP010000009.1:0-34734 GCA_031415375.1 Bacteroidota bacterium
TTTCGGTGTTGGACTCCATTCAATATCCTCGATCAGGATACGGTTCAGTGGCGTTTGCATGAGTTGGGAAAGGAAGCCCAGCGTCGTATCCATTGCAATCGTAGCACAGTATTGGCTCCAATGGATGCCACCTGATGGGTACAATGGATATGTCGATCGTTTTTTCTCCCGTTGGTACCAGGCGATCAAGTCGAGCGCAGGTACGGCTAGGCTATCCGCCAAGCGCAGGTAAGTTTTGTAGTTCGTTTGTTTTCCAGCAGGTGCTGTGCCAAGTGGGAGATGTTCAGGTGTGCCTGTCGCCTTGCCTGGCACAAAAGTCACCATCAAACGAATGCCTTTTTTGTATAGGATCTCCTGAAGGTCGTGGATATCACGCATGCGGTTGCGCAAAGTCTCTTCTCCTAGGTAGTCTTCCCCGGTATAGGCCTTGATATGCGCGATGTCATAGAGATAATCGTCTTGGCCGATAATAACATGGTTCGCGAGTGCGGTGTTGAAGAGCGAATAATGGTACTGATTGTTGAGCCGCACAAATGTGCTATGAAAACCAACGTGCTTGGTCGCGTGATCCATGAGGGTATCTTGAAAAGTACCACCCATCCAGTTGGCCCATGTGAAGTTTGGTGCGACGCTTGTGGCACCTATGCCTTCCAGTGGAGGTTCCACAAACAACTGCACGGCAAGCTGGGCCATCGGCAAGAGCAGAATGCCAAACAGCAGCGCTACCAAGATTTGATGCAGCTTCTTTTGCATTTAGAATCTGAAGTAGAGGAATGGGTTATAAGGAGACCAAGTGAGCGAACTTAAGCATAGGACAAACAAGATGATGCTGGCTGGGAAGAATAGCAAGTGCCCGACTGTGCCTTGACTATCGGCGTAAAGTCTGTCTTGCAAACGCTTCAAGATCGGTACCGCAGCAAACAGTGAAAATGCAATAGCGACGCTAAAGGCGATCCAATGTTCAGGCGTTGGTGTCCAAGCGAAGCCATGACCACCTGTAAACAGCATTCGGTAGTAGGTCCACGTCTTGGGTAAATGTTCAATTTTGAAGACGACAAAACTCAGTGTCACAAACAGCCAAACCAGCAACATCCCTGGGAGTCGCCCCAAGCGAGGCATGAGGCGCAACAACAGTACCCGGTCCAAAATGAGCATGACACCATGACACGCACCCCAAATCACAAAATTCCAAGCAGCACCATGCCAGAGCCCCGAGGCGAGAAAAGTGATGAAGATCGTCATTGAAATGCCCCACATACGCAGGTTGCGCAGTTGTAGTGCGAGTGGCGTGAAAAGATAGACCTGAAACCAAGTCGAAAGAGAAATATGCCACCGTTGCCAAAACTCAGTGATACTCGCCGCGACAAAGGGATTGTTGAAATTCTCGGGCAATCTGAATCCAAACATGCGACTCAAGCCCAAGGCCATGTCGCTGTAGCCACTGAAGTCAAAATAGATTTGCATCATGAACCCAATGATCCCGATCCAAGCCTGACCTGCCGTGAGATGCCCTGGCTCTTCAATGAAGTAGGGTGCCACCATGGCGCCCAATTTGTTGGCGATCAGCACCTTTTTGGTGAGTCCAATCACGAGTCGATAGAACCCAGTGAGGAATAGATCGTTCGTTTCTTCTCGGGTGGAGATTTGATCTGCGATCTCGTGGTAGCGCACGATGGGGCCGGCGATGAGCTTGGGGAAATACAAGATGTACATCTGATATTCCCAAAAATTGCGCAACGGTGCATGTATGCCCCTGTACACGTCGATCACATACGTGAGCGACTCAAACACAAAAAAGGAAATGCCCAAGGGCAGCGCAACGGCGGTCCAGCCGATCGGCGCCACATCCATCGTGCCCAAGAGGGCATTGACATTGTCAATGAAGAAATTGCAGTATTTGAAATAGGCGAGCAACCCGAGGTTCAGGGTCATCGAAAGCGCCAGCCAACGGCGGCGGGTATTGGCGGCCGTGGCTTTGTGCATCGCACGCACCAGCTGGAAATCAATCATGCTTGTCCCTAATACCACAAAAATGAATTGAGGTGCTCCCCAGGCATAAAAGATGACGCTGCCGACCAGCAGCAAAAAATTTTTGTAGCGGCGATCGGCCAGTTTATATAGAAACAGGAAGATCGGCAGGAACCAAACGAGAAATATGATCGAGCTGAATACCACGTGGTGATTTTGAGAAGCACGAAAATATGCTTCTCAACCGAAAAATGCACTAAAGATCAGTTTTTTCTTTTGTCGGTCAATCCTACTGTTGCTTCATTGGAGGAGCAAAAGAACCTTCTCGTGGTAGAGCTCAACGTGACTGAAACAGCTTCTTACAGTTGCCGCAGTACCCAAAGAGGTCGCCTACAATGAGTCCGCCGAGCGCAGCGATCGACTCAGGAAGGTCTTCCAGCCCAAGGGGAATTGCCTGTTTGTTGCAAATAATGCACTTGACAGAGGGCGCCGTAAAATCCATTTCGACGGCCTCTGCTTCCATCGGGGGCTCCTGAAAGATGTGTAGAAATTCCTTGGCAGATGCAACGATGGCGTCGATGCCATGTCGCGCCACGATAATCCCGATAGCCGCATCCAAAATTTGCTGAAAATCAGGATCTTTACTGCTGATCCCATGGTCTTCGCGAAGCGCTTTTCTCAAATCGCCCATCGCGCTGCGTCTCATCGAACTGTAAAACAATTCCAACTCGTGGGTTTCGTAGGGTAGTGTAGGGTCGATGTGCTCCTGCCAATGTTCCTGCATGTGTCTGAAAGCAACGAAGTTGATGATGTTTTGCTCAAGATCGGGGTTCTGGATGATCGCATTCAACTTGTTCATGACCACGGCGTTTATTGCCTTGTGTAAAGTTACTCCCAAAGTCTCGGAATATGGAAGTCCCTCCACGTAGTTTTTTGAATGGATCGACAATCATCGTTGCATCGCCTTAGGCTCAGTGGCTTTCACGGTCCATAGCGACACTTTTTGCGCTATCTTAGCACAATAATCCTCAGTGATGAAGCGTTTATCGAAATTTGTCAGTAGATCAATAGGCAGCGCTGTGCATAGCGTTCAACGATGTTGCAAGCAGCTGGGCTGTGCCGTGGGAATCACCCTGTTGATCCTGCTATTCACAGGCTGTTTTCATAAGGATCTGATGACCGACCGTGCAGACGATATCGTCGCCAATCTCCTTTATCAAGGCCCTGAGGGCAATTTGATCATCTCCAAGGAACTGATCTTTCAAGCCAACTCCAAATCCAGTGGTGGAGGTGTCACCGAGATTTCAGGTTATTCCGAGTTTCGCCTGAGCAGTTACAAGATCGCGACTGGTGAGCTTGCAGGCAGAGTGGAGCTGGGCGAAATGATCGAAGAGGCCAACGCCTTGCTGGGCTATTCCCCAGGCAAGATCTGGATGTTTAGCATCTTGCCCGAGTTGGGTTTGCACTACCGTGACCCCGTTACGCTGGAGGTCAAGGAGTCTTGGGAACAGCTGTCCAAAAAACCTGGCTGGGCCGATTTTAAGCCCGCCCGACCTGATTGGCCGATCATCGACCAATATTTCGCCTTTGACTGGGTACAAAATCGATTGCTGCTCACCGACGAAACTGGCTTTAGATATGCCGTCGATCCCAACACCTTCGTGCTCCAGAAAGTCGATGCAGAGATGCCGCGCCCAGATTGGAACCAAAGTATCGCCAGTAACAATGGCCAATTTCAGAAAGGCGACCGCAATTATCTCGAAGGAGATCCCCGCAGAACCATTGCCACATTCGAAAAAAAATCACCTGCCGAACTGAGCTTCCTCTTTGGCGAATGGATCATCGACCACAACCCTATGGCGGAGGGGCAACGCAAACGTGCTTTGAGCGAACAATTGCAAGCATCGATAATCACCTTGAAAGATAGCTTGGCGCGTTTCTCCGCAGCCCATCCAGAGGCCGATCAAGAACCCGACTATGCCCATTGGTCATGGGAACAGCGTGATATTCATGGCAAGGCAGAAACCATCAGACGAGCCATCAACGATGCCGAACGCGATCTGAAGTCCGAAAACGAATACCATCAAAAAATCCTCGATTCCCCCTTGCTCACGGGTGACCGCCATAGCGCCTACATCCTGCACACCAACCTCGTCTCAGACACCTCCCATGCCATGGTGAGCCGTGTGAACTTGCGAGCCGACAGTACATGGAGCCTTGCTTGGGCCACAGATCTCTACGGTATCTACCACGACTACAGCAAGGCCGACCAAGCAGGCGTCTTTGAGACCGTCTATTCCAAAGGAAATCCAAGTTTCCAATACACTTGGTCCTGCGCAGACGGCGCATACCTTGTGCTGATCATGCAACTACATCTGCTCGCACTGGATCTGAAGACTGGCAAGCTGCAATGGAACATCGAAATCTAGCCTATCCAAATCCCATTTACCTTGGAGGGAGGGCCGCTCAATTCCGCAAGCTAGGGTTGCTGCTCGTCACGATCCTATTGGTAGCCAATGCTGTCGAAGCTCAAAATCTCGATGCCAATGATCCCCAACATACATTGATCTACAAAGTCAATGGGAAATGTGGCGACACTATCCGATTGACGCGTCATCCGACGAGTTACCGCGCAGCTTGGCTTTCCAAAACCAGATGCCCAGTGAACCTTGGCTTTGGCAAGATTTTCTTGGCAGCAGCCAACAGTTGGCTCATCCTTGAAAACAATCAGATGGTCTTGTTGGCGGGTGCGTACCGAGATCGCATTTTGGATTTCAAAGCCGAGGAGCAGCACATTGTTTCGCCCCATGGATACTACCGCGTGAAGCTCAAAGAAGAAACCCTGCTTTTTGGGAAATGGAAAACCTGGACCTTTGTTTTCAAGCCCGATGACGCTGCTGCCAGCACCGTTCGCCTTCGCTTCAACGCAATCTTAGGCATCTTGGCAATCCAAAACCTCGATCGCAAGGGTACCACAGTCGGGGAGATAGAGCTCGTCAAGGTCGATGGCAAGGCTTTAGAGCAATTTGTCAAAGACAGCCCAGTGCGGTAGAGCTGCTCGCTCGCCGATCTCATTGTCGAGTGCTGCTAGATTCGGTATATTTACAACACAATTGAATTTGTATGAAAAAGCACTTCTACCTCCTATCGCTCGTCTTTGTCGTGGCTTGCAGCGCGACCAAAATGATCCCACCCGTGCAGGCAGACGCCGACCGTGGCAAAACTACCTTTGCAGACCTCACCCTTGCCCAACTCACAGATGGGCAGCAAGTCTATATGACCAGCTGCAACAAATGCCATCCCTATAAAAAGCCAGGTAGCCGCACAGCCGAGGACTGGAAAGAGGTCATCCCAGAAATGACCGTCAAAGCCAACCATAAACTCGGCGATGTGATCGACGCAGCCCATGAGGAAGCACTCTTGCGCTACGTCACCGTCATGGCCAAGCCTGCTAAATAGGCACCGCTTCGCCATCATCAACTCAGCACCAAGTGGTAGTTTGGAATGTTACCCATTGGCGTTCATTCCAGTAAGTCTCCGCTTGCCATGCGAAAGTACATCCTTGTTTTTTTGCTGATACTCAGTTGTTCGACATTCGCTCAAAATCTCATCCCCAACGGTGATTTTGAGCGGTATCAGAAGTGCCCCAAGGCGCTCGGTCAGCTCGACCGTTGCGAATCTTGGAGCAGTCCCAACCAAGGAACACCTGATTTTTTCAGCACTTGCTACACCAAGGATGCTGAAACCGTCGGCGTCCCCAATAATTTTTTCGGGACGCGGGCGGCCTTTGACGGTCATGCCTACGCGGGCATTTTGTGCGGCGCCCAGGAAAAAGAATACCTGCAAATAAGGCTTATGGAACCCTTGGTAAAAGGTCGCCGCTATTGCCTGCGTTTTCGGGCAGCAGCGCCCAGCCCCAAAAGCGATGGCCGGGCCGCGATCAGAGTCGCCTTCGTAGAGTCGATCTTGGCCAATGATACCTGGGATGCCGTGCAAATCCCAGCAGGTGAATTGCTCGATGCGGAATGGAACGTGGGCAAGGAATCCGCTGACTGGGCTATGTTTGCAACCAATTATGTCGCCACAGGCGGCGAAATCGCCTTGGTCGTAGGATATTTCCAACCCTTGGAATTTCGGGCCTATACATTTCTCGATTGCTTTGAAATGTATGAGAGTGCCTCACCTTATGGCTGTGTGCAGACCGTTTATTCCGACGATGACCAAGACCAAGCCAACCTCGTGCCCAATCCAGGATTTGAAAGAAAATTTGAATGCCCTCAAAAGCGCGAGGACTTGGCCATGGCCGTCGGCTGGCAGGTGGAGAAAAACACACCAGATTTTTACCATGTCTGCGGCACGGGCAGCGCAAGCGTACCACAGAATGAGCTGGGCGTCCAAAATCCACACAGCGGCAGCGGCTATGGCGGCATCTGGACGATGCTCATGGAGCGTGGAGATTACAGGGAGTTTGTCAAGACAAGGTTGCGCAAGCCATTGGAGGCTGGCAAGAAATATTGCCTGAGCATCTGGGTGAGCCTCGCCGAGGACAGCGACCATGCCCTCGACGAATTGCAATTGCGCATCACCCCGCCCGGCGAAAACAGCAACTGTCAAGCTGGGATCGACACCACTGAGTTGGTGACCTTGCGCAATGGACGCCTGCTCGACAACTTCGACGACTGGGTTTTCCTACACGGCACATTTATCGCCAAAGGAGGCGAACAAATCATCATGATCGGCAACTTCAGGGGCAATGAAGACGCGCACATGCAGCCTTTGAAGGGCATTCCGCTCAAACTCGCGCAATTCCGCAATTGTTCCTATTATTACATCGACGACCTCGGGCTGCACGAGGTCGGCGACCCGAACTGCGCTTGCCCGAGCGATCCCATCGTTTTCGACCAACCCCGCCCGACCTTGCCCGAGCCGCTTCCACTTCAACCCGCGTTTCAACCCGGCGACACCCTTGTGCTCCACAACCTACATTTTGCGTTTGACAAATCAGACCTGTTGCCCTTGTCTTTCCCGCAGCTCGACAGCTTGGCCGACTATCTGCGCAGCCACTCAAATCTCAACATTCGCATCACAGGTCATACCGACAGCGATGGAGAGGCCCGGTACAACCTGGACCTCTCACAGGCGCGTGCCGCCGCCGTGCTCAGCTACCTCGCTACCCAGCAAATCGCACAGACCCGCATGCAAAGTGCAGGCAGGGGGGAGGAGCAACCCGACAATCCCAATGACACCGATGCAGGAAAAGCCCTCAACAGGCGCGTCGAGGTGGAGTTTTTGGGGGAATGAAATGATGGCATTGCGATTCCAAACAATTGGATTGGTGCAGAATATGCAGCGGTTTTGCAGTTATTTCTGATCAACCGACTGATCGACAAGGCTGATCGTCCAAAAGGGTGCATGACTAACGTGCTCAGCGAAGCTGAATCCAGCAGGAGAGGCGGGAGCCTCCGGCCCACGAACACAATGCCCGCCGGATTTGCCCTTGCACCCGTCCAAAAAGATTCTCCTTAAAACAATGGATTTGTTGCCCAGCAAGCCTAATTTCGGGGTTGATACCTATCACGTTGAGGAATTTTATGAAAAACTGCTTATTCGCCAGCCTTTTTGGAGTCCTGATTGCCTTTTTTGCCGCTGGCTGCAGCTCCAATGGCGCTACGAGTGATGCCCACAAGGAACTCATTCGCGCTCACGATGCCATGGAGAGCGAGCGCATCGCCTTGGATTCCAGCTATGCCGCGATGCAGATGGCGCACGACACCCTCGTGCGCGGCGAGCGTGATCGGCATCCCGGTTCAGACTCTTTGCAAGCCGTTTTTGAGGCAGCGCATCAGGCCGTTTCGATGGCCCAAGCAAAAGTGCTAGCGGTTCACGACTCACTTGTGCACAAGCATGCCCGCATGGAATTTGCCCACATGACAGGGGCCATTTCCGCCGATTCTATTCAATTCGATCACGAGAAGATGGAAGTCGAGCACAAAGTGATGGTTGCCGACCACGCCAGGCTCGCAGCAGACCAGCGGCGCATTGTAGATGAGCATCTCAAAAGGATTGCCGATCGTGTCGCAGCTGAGGCGGCCGCCAAGCTAGCCCTCATCCCCGTTCCCATCCCGACGCCTTTGGTTGTCGATGCACCACCTGTCGTCGATCAGGTGCATCATTGAAAAAAAGGCCATTTCCCATTTAGGAATTCCCCAAAAAAGCAAAAAAGGGCGTCCCAAAATAAGACAACCCTTTTGCTTCAAATCATTTTTTCATGTGCCTCAAAACCGTCCACCAGGCCTGCCGCCGCCTGGACCGCCAGGCCGCATACCGCCTTGGCCACCGCCAGCTCCATTCTGCCGCTCCTGCAATCGTTGCAGTAAGATTTGCGTGAACTCATGCTCAGCCTTGTAGAGCTTGGCGATCTTGCGAATGTTGATCACCTTTTTGAATTGCTCGTGGTAGCGCAGCGTGATGTCCAGCTCTTTGCGGCGGTTGTCGAGCATCTTGTTCACCGCTGCATCGACCTCTTGGTCGGTCATCACATCAAAATCCTCACGTGCAGACTGCACCGTCTCCCGCATGTCGCCACGCACCACCTTCATCTCAGCGCGATAGGCATCATAGACCGGCCAAAAGACCTTGGCTTCATCAGGTGTGAGGCTCAGTTTTTTGGTAATGTAACCCACGCGGATCGCCTCCAGATCTTGGCCAGCAGCAGCCTGCGCCAAGAGAGATTTGCTAAAAAGAGAGAGGAGCAATGCAGTGAGTAGAATTATCCTTTTCATATTCCGTAGTTGTTCAAAAGTTATTGCAAATCATTCATGTCTATGTCTAAGCCTTGGAGATCGATCGCATCTAGGTCGGCATCTTGCAGATACTCGTAGGCCTCATCGGGAGCGATCTTATGACCTTGGTTTTCAAATGCGGCGCTACCATCGCTACCGAGCATCGCAAACAATTGCTCGTCGTTGAGGCTCGATGGATTCAGGTCCTCCATCACCTCATCCGTACCCAAGCTCGCCAACTGGGCCATCGTTTCGGCCTCGATGCTCGCATAGTTGGCGCCTGCAGTCTGCGGATCCCGTGTGAGGAAATAGGTACCCACAGCGACCAATAGCACAATCCCTGCAGCAGCGCTCCAGAAAATACTGGTGCGCAAACCGAACACCCTCGCTTGGGTCGCCGCTGCCACAGGCTGCGGCATGGCCACGACAGTCGTTTCCGCAACGGCTAGCGCACGGATCCGGGCCAACACCGCATCAGGGAGCTCGTCAAAATACCCAGCCGGAACTTCTGGCTCGGCGGGCCTGCCAAGGCCAGCAAGGAAGGGCGCTTCCTTTTTCCAGTCGTCTTCGTAGTCTTCTTCCTGTTTCATAACAACTATTGGATGCGTCTTGGGCCAAATGGTTTAACCCGCCAACAAAAAAAGTTCAATTTTCTTTACTGCGTGGTGAAAAGATGCCTTCAGCGAACCCTCAGTGCCCCCCAGTACGGCCACGATTTCAGAATACTTCATTTCCTCATAGTATTTCATGATGAACACCTGCTTTTGCTTGTCTGGCAAGGTTGCGACCGCCGCCTCCAGCTTGGCTTGCATCGCGGCACCATCCATCGTACTTGCAGATTGCTCGCTGTGGTTGATGCTATTTTCCACCACCTTGAGATCGCTTTCGCTGCGACGCTTACGTTTTGAGAGTACCGTCAGGCATTCATTGGTCGCAATGCGCCATAGCCAAGTCTTGAGCGAGGACTCCGCCCTGAAATTGTCGCAGAATCGCCAAGCCTTGATAAACGTGTTTTGCAAGGCATCGTCGCTATCGTCATGATCCTCAAGCATCTTGCGAATGTGGAAATACAACTGCTTTTGATACATTGCCATCAACGCCGCCAGCCCCTGATCCTTGCGGAGCGGGTCATGGAGGAGGGCGATGAGCTCGGTTTCGCCGAGTTGTGAGGTAGCATCCATCAAAAGCGCAGTGTTTGGAGCTTCAGACTCCCAATTTATACAAGGGTTTAATCGACAACGCAAATTTTCTTTTCATTGCTTACCTTCATGCCGCGATCAATTTTTTGAATAGAATATCAAGATGAATAAGATAACCTTGCACGTCGCCATGACTGCCGTAGTAACGGCAGCGTTTCTCACGATATCGATGAATTTGACGGCACAAGCCACCGCAGGCAGCTTTCCCGTCGGCGAGCGAGACATCACCCTTACAGACAACACCTTGCAGACACCAAGCGTGAGCACACACGTTTGGTACCCCGGCATCAGTGCCGGCACAGGTACGCCCGTCGGGCCAGGAGTATTTCCCGTCATCGCCTTTGGCCATGGTTTTAACCTCAACTATCTGGATTACACCCAGATTTGCAGCCACCTTGCCGCTTGGGGCTATATCGTCATCAGTCCCGACGTGCAAAATGGCTTTCAGGTGAGTCATTTGGAATTTGCGAAAGAACTCGCTGCTTGTCTCAATTATTTCCAACTTCAAGGTGCCAATAGCGGGAGTGACTTTTTCCAGAAAGTCGATACCATGACAGGTGTGATCGGCCACTCGATGGGTGGCGGAGCATCGGCTTTGGTGCCTGGCGTCTATCCCAGCATCGACGCAGTGAGTGGCCTCGCCGCAGCCGAGACCAATCCGTCGGCCATCACCGCCCTGGGCAGCTACAGCGGGCCCTACCAGATCATCAGCGGCAGCAGCGACAACACCGCCCCCGAAAACGCCAATCAAACCCCCATGTACAATGCCGCCCTCGGCACCAAGCAATGGGTGAGCATCACGGGTGGTGCCCACTGCAAATTCACCGACGGAACGACCATCTGCGACCTCGTCTCCAATCCAGGCACCGTCACCCGTGCCTTCCAAGTCATGATGGCCCGCCGCTACACCACCGCATTCTTCAACTACCACCTCAAAGGCAACCAAGCCGCGCTCACCTTCCTTTGTGGCGACAGCCTCCAATCCGACATTAGCGCCAGCAAAGTTACCAGTCAGACGACTTACAACTGCAACCTCGTCGGCACGCCTAGCCGCGCAGCCACCGAATGCTGGCAAGCAAGCCCCAATCCCTTTACAGGAAAATTGAACATCAAAGGCAGCGGCCCCTATGCCATCCACGACGCCATCGGACGAGTCGTATTTTCGGGTATTTCTACAGAAACAACCACCGAGATCGACCTATCAGCCTTGCCACGCGGCGTCTATTTCCTCAACACCGAAGGCAAGCGCCTTAGGCGAGTCCTGGTGAAGGAGTAGGAAGTGTTGAGACAACACCAACAACAAAGAGTCGGGAGCACCAACAACAACAACAACAACAACAACAACAACAACAACAACAACAACAACAAAGAGGCGCGAGCTTCCAGCTCGCAACGCCGACACTAATGCCAGCCTCCGGCTGGCGAATCAACACGGACCAAAAGGAACCCCCACAAAACTTCTCACTCAAAAGACCGCCGCAACCCATAAGCAGCCCGCAGCTGCCCATACAACACCGCTGCCTCCTCAAAATCCAGCGTCTGTGCCCCATCTGAGAGCGCCTTTTCGGGTTGCTCATGCACCTCGATGATGATGCCGTCAGCACCCGCCATCACAGCTGCGAGCGCCATCGTCCCCACGTGACGGCGTAGGCCGATGCCATGTGAAGGATCGACGATCACAGGCAGGTGGCTTTTTTCCTTGAGAATCGGCACAGCATTGAGATCTAGCGTATTGCGTGACGCCGTCTCAAACGTGCGGATGCCGCGTTCGCAGAGCAGGAGGCGCTCGTTGCCGCTCATGAAGACATATTCCGCCGCTTGGAGCAGCTCCTCGATCGTGCCAGAGATGCCGCGTTTGAGCATCACAGGCTTATCGACGCCGCCGAGCGCTTCCAGCAAATTGAAGTTTTGCACGTTGCGCGCGCCGACTTGGAAAATATCAATGTAATCGACCATGTCGGCGATTTGCGAGACCTGCATCACCTCGGTGATGATCTTGATGCCAGCCGCGCGGCAGGCTTGGTAAAACATTTGCAGCCCCTCCAAGCCCATGCCCCGAAAAGAATAGGGCGAACTGCGCGGCTTGAACACGCCGCCCCGCATGATGCGCACGCCTTGCGCCACAAGATGTGCCACATTGCGTGCGATTTGGGCCTCACTTTCGATCGAGCAGGGACCCGACATGATCGCCAATTCGCCATCGCCGATATGAATGCCGTCACCGAGATCGATCACCGTCGGCGCAACTTTCCATTTGCGCGACACCAATTTGTAATTGTCACTCACGCGATGGATGTCGCGAATCGCCTCCAATTCGCTCAGGCGGCGGATGTCAAACTCAGCCTTGCCGAGGGCGACAAAGTAGTGGCCATATTGCGTTTGTACAGGTTGTGCGCTGTAACCGAGTTGCTTCAACTGGGCTGCGACAGCTTGGCTTTTTTCAGAAGCCAATGGGAAATGGAGCTGGATAATCATGAAGGTAAAGCGTTGGGGGTGAATGAATTGGTGGTGGCCCGCAGAGCATGTGTAAATGTCGTTGCTGCTAGGGCAAGGTCGGGCGTATCGGCAATGGCTTTGAGGAATGCAGTGCCGATGATGGCACCTGCGGCATGGATATTTGCCTCGGCAAAATCGGCGGCATTGGAAATGCCAAAGCCCACCAAAAAGGGCTTACGCAATTGCATACCCGCAAGCCGCGCGAGATAGTCTTGCGCAATGCCTTTGTTGAGGCCCGTCGTCGCGGTCGTGGAGACGGCATACAAAAAGCCATTTCCCTCCGCATCATAAGCCCGAATGCGCTCCTCGGGCGTATTCGGGGTGACCAAGAAGATCATGTCAAGGCCATTGGCCTCGAAGGCGGCTTTGTATTGTGCTTGATAGACAGCGAGCGGCAAATCGGGAATGATCAGGCCATCGATGCCCGCTGCAGCGGCGACTTCGCAAAAGGCGACGATACCGTACCGCAATATCGGATTGAGATAACTCATGAGGATGAGTGGCATCTGTACGCGCGGCCGCACCTCGGCGACTTGCGCAAGCAAGATTCTGAGCGTCATGCCATTTTCCAAAGCCTGTTGATGGCAAGCTTGGATCACAGGCCCATCGGCCAAGGGATCGGAATATGGCATCCCAATCTCAATCAGATCCACGCCAGCGGCGTCCAATGCCTCAATCAGCAAGCCTGTATCCGCCAATTTTGGATAGCCCGCCGTAATATAAATCGACAGCAAGCCCTGGGGCTTGGCTGCAAAACAGTGTGCGATGCGGTTCATAGATATTCCATATAAGTCGGTAAATCCTTGTCGCCGCGCCCCGAGAGATTCACGACCACAATATCCTGTGGTGAAAATGTATATTGATGCAAGGCCGCCAAAGCATGTGCCGTTTCCAATGCGGGGATGATGCCTTCCAAGCGCGCCAATTCCATGCCCGCTGCCACCGATTCCGCATCCGTGACAGACACAAATTCTGCGCGGCCAGCCGCAAATAAATGGGCATGAAGTGGCCCGATGCCAGGATAATCCAGCCCCGCCGAAATCGAGTGCGGTTCCGTGATCTGTCCATCAGCGTCCTGCATCATCAGCGAATAGCTGCCATGCAAAACCCCTGGACTTCCCAGCTGCGTTGTCGCCGCCGAAAATCCGCTTTGCAAGCCCAAACCTGCCGCTTCTACAGCTACTAGCCGCACATGAGGACGGTCCAAAAAGTGGTAAAAAGCACCCGCCGCATTGCTGCCGCCACCGACACAGGCAAAGACATAATCTGGATCTGGGCGACCTTCCATTCGCTGCAATTGCTCCCGAATCTCGGCACTGATCACGGCTTGCAGGCGCGCGACCAAGTTAGGGTAGGGGTGGGGCCCCACGACCGACCCGATGAGGTAATAGGTGTCTTCGGGATGGTTGATCCAATCCCGAATCGCCTCATTGGTAGCGTCTTTGAGTGTCTTGCTGCCGCTGTGTACAGGCACGACCGTCGCGCCGAGCATGCGCATGCGGGCGACGTTGGCGGCTTGGCGATGCACGTCTTTTTCGCCCATATAGACCACGCAAGGCAAGTCCATGAGCGCACATACGGTCGCGGTGGCTACCCCGTGCTGACCCGCGCCCGTCTCCGCGATGATGCGGCGCTTGCCCATGCGCTGCGCAAGCAAGATTTGCCCGATCGCATTGTTGATCTTGTGGGCGCCGGTGTGGTTGAGGTCCTCGCGTTTCAGGAAAATGCGTGCACCGACCACCGCCGACAGCCTATGGGCTTCATACAAGGGACTTGGCCGCCCGACATAGTCGCGCAATAGACCCTGGAATTCTTCCTGAAAGCCAGGGTCTTGCAAGATGTTGAGGTAGCAGGCCCGCAATTCCTCGACATTGTGGGCCAGCAATTCGGGGATGAAGGCACCGCCGAATTCTCCATAATATCCATGGGCATCGACTTGAAAGGATGTCCTATTCACCGTTTTCATACGCGTATTTCTTTGAAAAAATGTTGAAGTAGCAGTGCGTTTTTGAGACCCGGCTGGGACTCAAAACCACTGTTGAGATCGATGCCCAGCAAGCGCGGATGTTGCAGGGCGCGGATAGCAGCTGCATCTGTAGGCCCGATGCCGCCGCTCACAAAGAAAGGCGTTGTCCCCTCATAATGCGCCAAAATATCCCAATCAAATTTGACGCCATTCCCACCTGGCAGTTTTCCTTTGGTATCAAAAAGGAAGGCATCGCAGACGTCTCGATAGCCCTCCAAGGCCTCCAAATCAGCGGCTTTTTCAATGCTAAAGGCCTTGAAAACACCGAACCCACAGTTTTGGAGCAGCTCGCATTGATAAGGTGTTTCTGTGCCGTGCAATTGCACTGCGTCGAAGTGGTTGTGCTGCGCGATAGCGACCACATCTTTGCTGGCAGCATTCACAAAGACACCCACCTTGCCCACCGTTGTGGGCAAGTCCAATTGCCGTGGCAATTCCGCAATATACCGGGGTGAGGCTGCATGGAAAATGAATCCCATGAAATCAGGTTGCAGCGCCCCAACTTCCGCAATATTCTGTGGGTCGCGCATGCCGCATACCTTGATCACAAGCCCATGTGTCGAGCGGGGAAATATTCTTTTCATGGAATCGCCAAGGCCGCCGCCTTTAGCCCTCGTACTTGAGAGATAAAGCGGGCGCAAGCTTGCTCGGGACGCGCCTGTCGCATAAAGGTTTCGCCGATCAAAAAGCCTTTGTAGCCCGCAGTTTTGAGTTCCAAGATGGTTTCGGGCTGGCTGATGCCGCTTTCTGAGACGCGCACCAAATCGGTAGGGAGCAATTCGGCAAGGGCGATGGAGCGTTGTACATCGACGCTGAAGTCGCGCAAATCACGGTTGTTGACGCCGATCAGATGCAGGCCGTCCACGACTTTGTCAAGCTCGGATGCCGCGTGAATTTCCAACAAAACCTCCATACCAAGACCAATCGCCAAGGCTGCCAATGCTTTGATTTGTGGCTTTTCCAACACCGCAGCGATGAGCAAAATGGCATCTGCGCCGATAGATTTGGCTTCGATGACCTGGTATTCATCCACAACAAAATCCTTCCGAAGGATCGGGCAATAGTTGAATTTCCTAGCCACGGTCAAATCTTGAGAACTGCCACCAAAAAACTCCTGATCGGTCAAAATCGACAAGGCCGATGCACCTGCCTGCATATAACCAATCGAGACTTCTTCGACATCTGCATACAAGTTAATCTGCCCTTTGGAGGGCGATTTGCGCTTGAATTCCGCGATGATGCCACTCAAGTCACTGCGCTGCAAATAGCGGCACAATGACAGTGGCTGCGTGGGAAAATAGATGCTCTGCTCCAATAATTTTACAGGATAGAGCGACTTGCAACGCTCTACGTGGCGATGCTTTTGGGCGATGATATTGTCGAGCGTATTCATGATTGGGAAAGGGTAATGAGTTGCGTTAATTTTTGTCGTGCCTTGCCGCCAAGCAGCGATGCGCTCGCCTCGGCAATGCAATCGGTGATCGAGGTATTTGGGCGAATGCGTTGGATGGCAAGGGCGGCGTTGGCAAAGACAGCTTCGTTTTGCGCAATAGTGCCTTTGCCTTGGAGAATGTCTTGGAAAATGCGGGCTGCATCGGGCACGTTTTCTCCGCCAACAATCGCCTCGGCGGGATGGTTTTGAAGGCTTAAATCCACAGCATCTAGTTGCGCAATATGTTCATTGCTAAACAATTGAAAAGGACCTGTGAGGGAAACTTCATCGTAACCGTCGAGGCTATGGACGATGCTATATTGATGGTCTTGCATTTCCTGAAACACATATTGATACAGCCGCGCGAGCTCCAGGCTATAGACTCCGACGAGTTGATATTGCGGCGCTGCCGGATTCACCAACGGTCCGAGCATATTGAAGAAGGTATGCACGCCGATGCTTTTGCGCACAGGCGCGACGGCCTTCATCGCTGGGTGAAACAGCGGGGCATGCATAAAGGAAATGCCCACTTTTTCGACCTGCTTTTGTACCTGATCGGGTGCGTCGGGGAAGCGATAACCCAAATATTCCATGACATTGGACGAGCCGCAATTGGAACTCACGCCATAGTTGCAATGTTTCGCCACGGGATAGCCCGCGCCTGCCACCACCAAGGAAGCCAAGGTCGAAATATTGAAGGTGTTTTTTTGGTCGCCACCCGTTCCACAGAGGTCGATCGCCGCGATGCCGCCGAGATCGACCGCTCTGCATTTGAGCAGCAATGCATCCCGGAAGCCCAGCAACTCCTCCACGGAAATGCTGCGCATGCGATAGACCGTCAAAAAAGCAGCCACTTGCGACAATGCATAGCGCTCGTCGGCAATGCCCAAGAGCACATCGCGGGCTTCTGCGCGATCCAGTAGGTGCTGGTGAAAAAGCCTTTCGAGGATCGTTTTCATAGAATTTGTTTCGTTGAAGCGTGAATTTGCCCGCTCGACAGCACCCAATTGCTGAGGATTTGACGGCCTGTTGGCGTCAATATCGATTCGGGATGAAATTGCAGACCCTGCAAAGGCAGCGTGCGGTGGCGCATGGCCATGATCGCACCATCGGGTGCTGTGGCCGTCACCAACATGCAGGCGGGCAGAGATCGTGGATCTACCACCCAACTATGGTAGCGACCTGCCTCAAAAAGCGGTGCAACCTGCGCAAATAGGGGTTCCGCTTGTGCGATCACCTCGATCGTGGAGGCGACACCATGATACACCTCACTCAGATTTTGCAAGCTCCCCCCAAAAGCCACCGCCAATGCCTGATGCCCCAAGCATACGCCCAAAATCGGCATTTTATGGGCATAGTCTGCGATCACTTGGAGCAATTCACCCGCCTCCTCGGGGATGCCTGGCCCGGGTGAAAGCAGTAGCATATCATACTTTTCGTGCAGCGCAGCCGGAATTGCATTGTTGCGCACGACATTCACCTGCACATCGCCGACCTCGCGCAGCAATTGCACGAGGTTGTAGGTAAATGAATCAAAATTGTCGATCACCAATATCTTTTTCATAGTTCAAATCGTCTGGGCAGATAGGATGGCGCGCTTCAAGGCGGCGAGTTTATGATGGACTTCTTGTACCTCGCTTTCAGGATGCGATGCCGCTACGATACCCGCACCTGCTTGGTAATACAGCGTATGGTGCTGACTCACAAAGCTGCGGATGATAATTGCAGTATTCAGGGAGCCGTCAAAACCCAAGAGGCCCACGGCGCCGCCATAGCAACCGCGCCGCTGTGGTTCATATTGCGCAATCAATTGCATCGCGCGATGTTTGGGTGCGCCCGAGAGCGTGCCCGCAGGAAATGCATCCGCAAATACCTGCAAGCCATGCTGTCCTTCGCTCAAAATGCCAGTGACTTTGGAAACGAGGTGGATGACATGCGAAAAATATTGCACTTCCTTGAACGTCTCGACCTGCACCTTGGAGGTGCTGCGACCCAGATCATTGCGTGCCAGATCGACCAGCATTACATGCTCTGCATTTTCCTTGGGGTCGCGTGCAAGTGCCTCCGCAAGCTTGCGGTCGCCAGCGTCGTCGCCCGTGCGCCTAAACGTGCCCGCGATGGGATGGATCGTCGCCTTACCGTCGTTGACCACCAATTGTGCCTCGGGTGAAGACCCAAAAATGCGGTAGCTACCGTAGTCAAAATAGAACAAATAGGGCGATGGATTGATTGAGCGCAAGCAGCGATAGACATTAAAGTCATCGCCTTGAAATTCCTGTGCAAAGCGCCGCGAAAGCACGATTTGGAAGACGTCGCCACGCTTGCAATGCGCAATTCCCTTGTGAACCAATGCCAAATATTCGGCATCGGTCAGGGTGCTCGATTCGTCGCCCTTGGTTTTGAAAGGATAGCTGGGAAAATCGTTGCGTTGCAACAAAGCCGTCAATTCGGGCAGCCGGGAAGGCCCATGGCCGAGATCATTCTCCAAAATCTGCAAGCGGTTGCGAAAATGATCGATGGCAATCACATAGCGGTAGAGATGGTACCGCATTTCAGGAATGTCTGATGGTCCGGCTGGGCGCTCAACCAAGTCGATTTCCTCAAAATATTGGATGGCATCGTAGGCGCAATAGCCAAACATTCCATTGGCGATGCCTGGTGTCGTGGGGACCTCAAAGCTGTCCATGAAGCGCTTGAGCGCCAGCATCACAGCGCCCTCACTGCCGATGGGATAGCTGTGCGTTGGAAGTCCGTTGATGCTTTCCTGAACTTGTCCCTGTTGTACAACGAACCCTGCAATCGGTTCCAGCGCGATGTAGGAGCGGCTATTTTCATGCGCCTTGGAGTCGCCGCTTTCCAGTAAGATCGCGCCAGGAAATACATCGCGCAGTTTCAGGTAGAGTTGCACGGGCGTGATCGTATCCGCAAGCCGATCGAGGCTGCGGATTTCTAGTGGGTGCTTAGTGATTTTATTGGAGACCATATTGAAGCGCTTATTGGAAGTGAATTGAAGGAAATAGGCAAATGCCAAAAGACAAAAGCCCTCTCGGGCGTATCCGGGAGGGCTTTTGTGGGGTGAATGAAACGATTAGGATCGCAACCAGTCCATCGCAAGGCGCCAACCAGAATTTTGGTTCAGGTGCCAACGCCAATTGCCTGCAAGCGCAGCAGGGGAAGGAAGTGCATTCAAGAATGAAATGAAAAATGACATAGGACTTTCCGGAAAATCAACACAACCAAAACAGGGGGAAAATTAAAAAAGCTCGAGAAGGGAATCTCAAGCACACCACAAACGCCAGCAAGGAGCAGCGCAGCAAACAACAGTGGCGATATGAAAAACAGATTTCATCCAGAATATCATTCTGCTGCAAAGGATGCGAGAGTTTCTGAAAGAAGCAAGGGCCCCAGCATTTTTTTTGAGATGGATGGCAGAGGCGGGAGCCACCGGCTCCAACGCCGCCGTATTTCCAGCCTCCGGCTGGCGACCATAGCCCATCGAATGCGTCGCCACCCAATGTCCAGCCGAATCAGTCCAGATCAAAGAAAACGGCAGGCGACCTAAAACATCGAATGCGATCTTTGTCGTGCATTTGGATCGCGTGGCAGGAATGTACGATGGTCTTCGTGTTTTTATTTGGATGCGTGGCTTGTTTAGCCTTCGCCAGCCTGAGGCGGGAGCCACCGGCTCCAACGCCGCCGTATTTCCAGCCTCCGGCTGGCGACCATAGCCCATCGAATGCGTCGCCACCCAATGTCCAGCCGAATCAGTGCAAATCAAAGAAAACGGCAGACGAAAGAAAACATCGAATGCGATCTTTGTCGTGCATTTGGATCGCGTGGCAGGAATGTACGATGGTTTTCGTGCTTCAATTTGGATGCGCGGGTTGTTTAGCCTTCGCCAGCCGGAGGCTGGCATTCGTGTCGGCGTTGGGGCCGGAGGCCCGCGCCTCGCTTTGCCGCGCCTTTCTACATTCTATGTCACCTCAGAAATAAATTTTTTTGTGAACACTTGCAATTTACTGAACACTGTTCATAGATTTGCAGAGAAGGAATTCAGTATGGGAATCGAAGACAGAAAACAACGGGAACGGGAGGAGATGCAGGCGCTCATCCTCGATGCAGCGAAGTCGCTGTTTGTCGAGCGCGGCTTTGAGGCGACTTCCATGCGGGAGATTGCAAAGAAGATCGAATACAGCCCCGCGACCATTTACCTGTATTACAAGGACAAGGATGCGCTGATCCAAGACCTGCATGCAGAGGGTTTCATGCGCATGAACAAGGACATGGGCGTGCTGCAATTGGTGCGTGATCCTTTGGAGCGGCTCATTGCGATGGGGCGTGCTTATGTCCAGTTTTCGCTCGAAAACCCTGATTATTACGAGCTGATGTTCATCATGCACAAACCACTACAGGGCATCGAGAAGCCTGCCGATTGGAAGATGGGCGCACTTACGTTTGAGAGCCTCATGGCAGTGGTTCAGGAATGTCAGGCCCTCGGTCGCTTCCAGGGCAAGGAGCCGTTGCAACTGAGCTTTCTCATTTGGAGCTGCGTGCATGGTATCTGCGCCCTCAAGTGCTGCCGCCGCATAGAGATCATTCAGGAAATGTCGCATGCCGTGCTCATCAAAGATGCGCTCGACTATTTCAGCGACTTCTTGACCCGACTATAATATTTTTTTGAACGTGTACTAAACAGTGTTCAGTATGTTAACCCCATTCACAAAAGTAATTACGCATAGCCTCCGGCGCGCCTTCGCTCGCCTCAGCCTAAACGGCGTGCAGCAGCGAGAAGCAGGGCCTTTCCGTTCCGCGCTTGCCCTCACACTCCCTCTCGTCCTCGCCCTCATGCTCACAATCGCGCCGCAAGGCACCCAAGCCCAAGTCGTACTCGACGGCTACATCCGCGAGGGCATCAGTAGCAATCTTGTGCTCAAGGAGCGACAGCTCGGTTTGCAGCGGGGTTTGCTGGGTCTGCAGAATGCCAAACGTCTCTTCCTACCTTCCGTTAACTTTGCGGGCACCTACACCCTTGCCAAAGGGGGGCGCTCAATCGGGCTGCCTTTGGGTGATTTGATGAATCCCGTCTATTCCACGCTCAATGCCTTGACACAGAGCAATTCTTTCCCGCAAGTAGAAAATCAAAACATTCAATTTCTACCCAACAATTTTTATGATGTAAAGGTGCGCACCACGGTGCCTATCGTGAACAGTGACCTGCTGCACAACCGCAAAATCCAAGATCAGATGATCGAGATGAAGCAGACAGAGGTCGAGGTCTATCGACTGGAGCTGATCAAGGAAATCCGGGTCGCCTATTTTCGGTATATGATGGCCTTGGAAGCCAAAAATATCTATGCGAGTGCCCAGCAACTCGTGACGGAAAACTTGCGTGTGAACAAAAGTCTGCTGGGCAATGGTAAGGGCCTGCCTGCACAGGTCTTGCGTGCCGAGAGCGAATTGGAGCAGGTCAAAGCGCAAATGATCCAAGCGGAAATGGACGCCGACAATGCGCGCGCTTATGTCAACTTTCTCCTCAACCGTCCTTACGAATCCGAAGTGATCGCAGAGCCTGCGGCACTGCCGCTGGACCTCGCCGCGCAATTGGAAGACGAAAGTAAAATTGGCAAGCGCCCAGAGCTTACCCAGCTCGATTTGGCGATGCAGACCAATGCTGAAGCGACTCTGATGGAGCGCCAGTATTGGGTGCCACGTGTGGGGGCATTTGTGGATTTGGGTTCGCAAGGCTTCAATTTTGCCTTTGACAAAAACACTGCCTATGCGATGGCGGGCCTCCAAGTCGATATCCCGATTTGGAATGGAGGTCGCGACCAAACCGATATTGCGTTGCGTCTGCAGACGCAACGCGAGCTTGAAAACAAGCTGCAGCAAGCCACCCAAGGTATGCAATTGGCGGCTTATGCCAAGCGCAATAGCACCCTTGCTGCATACGAAGCCTGGAAAAGTACCCAGCGCCAAGTCGATGCGGCCGAAGCCTACTTTCGGTTGGTGGACAAGGGCTACTTGCAAGGCGCATTCTCCATGATCGAGCATATCGACGCCCGCAACCAAGTCACACAAGCCAATTTACTCCGCAATATTCGCAAGTATGAAACCCTCATTGGCTGGTCTGAGTACCGCCGCGAAGTTGCACAATCCTTTGAATAATAGATCTCAAGCGTTGATCAATATGAAAAAGATATTTCTCTCAAAATTTAGCGCAATTCGGCCGCTGATGTCGCGCAGCGCCCTCGTGCTCACACTCGCCATCACACTGTTCCTTGCCGCATGTGGCGCCAAGGAAAAGCCGAAAGCGACCCTTCCAGGTTTGGAAGCGATCCCTGTGAAGCTCACCAAAGTCGATCAAATCAATGCGCAGCGACCCATCCATCTCGGCGGATTGCTCGGCACGGAGAATGATGCTCGCTTATCGTTCAAGACGGGTGGCATCATACAGCGCATCCATGTAAAAGTTGGCGATATTGTGCACCGTGGCCAATTGCTCGCGACCTTGGACCTCACGGAAATCACAGCGGGCGTGAACCAAGCACAACTTGGATTTGACAAGGCGCAGCGCGACTTGGACCGCGTGACCGCCTTGCACCGCGACTCGGTCGCTACGTTGGAAATGATGCAAAATGCCCAAACGGGACTCGATTTTGCGAGGCAGACATTGGCGTCGGCCAAGTTCAATGCAGCACACAGCGAGATCCGCTCCACAGCTGAGGGATTTGTGCTCGCTAAAATGATGAACGAGGGCGAACTCGCCGGACCGGGTATGCCTGTGCTAGCCATCTCGACAACCTCTGGCCAGAGTCAGTGGGTGCTCAAGGCGGGCCTTGCCGACCGCGATTGGAGCCTGTTGCAAACGGGCGATAGCGCGACCGCAATATTGGACGCGTATCCCGGACAGTCGTTCAAGGGGCATCTGTCTCGCAAATCGCAAGGGGCAGACCCTTACTCTGGGGCATTTCAGGTGGAGATCGCCTTGGAATTGGGTGCGACCAAACCGGCTGCGGGCCTGTTTGGGCAAGCGACGATCTATCCTAGCACACAAGCAAAATATTGGTTGCTGCCTTACGAGGCGGTCTTGGAGGCCAATGGCAACGATGCATTTGTCTTTGTGACGAGCGACCGCAAGACGGCCCACAAGGTGCCCGTCAAAGTGGCTTTTCTCGACAAGGAAAAGATCGCAATTTCTGGCGGACTCGAAGGCTATTCCGAGGTGATTACCACGGGTTCGGCCTACCTCACTGACAATTCTCCTATCACCGTCGCGCAATAATCACCGCAGAGCTATGAATATTGCATCGTTTTCTGTCAAGAATAGCCAGCTCATGCTGGTGCTATTTGCGATGGCCATCGCATTGGGTGTCAATACACTCATGACGATGCCGCGCGCCGAGGATCCTGAGATGAAGGCTCCTATCTATCCAATTGTAGCCGTGTATCCGGGCACGAGTCCGCAAGACATGGAGCAGTTGATCGTCAAGCCGATCGAGGAGCGCATAGGCGAATTGGAAGGTCTGAAAAAGATGATGTCGGTCGTCGGTGACGGCGTCGCCTTTATCCAGGTCGATTACAAATATGGCACCGATATCAACGCCAATTATTCTGAATTGGTGCGCGAGGTGAATGCGATACGCGCCGATTTGCCCGAGGGACTCATGCAATTGGAGGTGCGGAAAATAAGCCCGACCGATGTGAACATTATCCAAGCGGCGATCATTTCTGAGAATGCGAGCTATGCGAGCATGAAGGTGCAAGCCGAGCGGCTCAAAGAGCGGCTTGAAAAAATCAAGGCCCTCAAGAACATCAAATATTATGGCTTGCCCGAAGAGGAAGTCAAGGTGAGCCTCAAATTGGATCGGATGGCGCAAATGCACATCCCCCTCAACGCAGTCTTGGGTGCCTTGCAAAGCGAATCGGCCAACATTCCTGGCGGCTCTATTCGGGCAGGCACCAAGAGCTTCAACGTCAAGACGTCGGGAAATTATTCATCGATCGAAGAAATCGAAAATACCGTCGTCTGGGCTGCCAATGGCAAGATCGTCTATCTCAAAGACTTGGCCGATGTTGCCCAGGGGTTTCAGGAAAACCGCCACTTGACGCGCTTGAATGGCCACCGCTGTGTTTTCTTTACCGCAGCCCAAAAGGCAGGGCAAAATATCAGCGCGACACAAGCCCAGTACAAGCCCCTCTTGGAGGAATTCAAAAAAGATTTGCCCAAGAATATGGAGTTTGTTGCGCACTTTGACCAAGCAGAAAATGTTGCCAATCGCCTCACGGGCTTGGGCATCGACTTTCTGATTGCTATCTTGTTGGTGGGGATTACGCTTTTGCCCTTGGGTGGTCGTGCGGCGATCGTGGTGATGATTTCGATTCCCTTGTCGTTGGCGATCGGGTTGGTGATGCTTGATCTGATGGGCTTTACCCTCAATCAACTCTCGATCGTGGGCCTCGTGGTCGCCTTGGGTTTGCTGGTCGATGACAGCATTGTGGTCGTGGAAAATATTGAGCGGTGGCTCTTGGAGGGTAAGAGCAGGCGTGAGGCTGCGATCGGCGCTACCAAGCAGATTACACTGGCTGTCGTGGGTTGCACGGCGACTTTGATCATTGCCTTTATGCCCTTGGTGTTTTTGCCAGAAGGCTCGGGTGACTTCATCCGTGGTCTGCCGATGGCTGTGATTTCTGCAGTCTTGGCATCGATGGTCGTGTCGCTCACGGTGATTCCATTTTTGGGGTCTGTGCTGTTGCGTGGGCACCACAATCCTGAGGGAAATTTTTTCATGCGCTTGCTCAAGCGTGTGATCGCGGGTTCCTATTCCCGCTTGCTAGACAGTGCCTTGCGCAGGCCCGTCATTACTTTGCTGATATCGTTGGTGATTTTTGTGGGTGCCTTGGGACTGTTTCCTGTGATTGGCTTTTCCCTCTTTCCAGCCTCAGAGAAACCGCAATTTCTGGTCGATGTGACCTTGCCTTTGCAAAGCCATATCGGCGCGACAGATTCGCTCACCCGCAAGGTCGAGCGCACATTGGCCGCCAATCCCAAGATAGAGTATTATGCCACCAACGTGGGCCATGGCAATCCTCGCATCTATTACAACGTCATTCCTGCGAATGAACGGCCCGATTTTGCAGAGATACTCGTCCAACTCGAATCGCATACCGAACCGATGGAAAAGCGGAAGGTCATCGAGGAATTGCGCAGCCAATTCGCGGCCTTCCCGGGAGCCAAAATCGAGGTCAAGGATTTCGAGCAAGGCCCGCCGATCGAAGCGCCCGTCGCCGTACGTCTATTTGGCGACAATTTGGACACCTTGCGCAGTCTTGCGAACAAAGTGGAGAAGCTCGTGCAAGGGATCGAGGGCACGCTTTATGTGAACAATCCACTCAAGACCATCAAAAGCGATTTGCGCGTGCGTATCCACAAAGACAAGGCGCGCATGCTAGGTATCCAAACGGCTGACATCGACAAGACGGTGCGCCTCGCAATTGCAGGCATCGAAATGGGCACATACACAGATGCAGGCGGCGAGGAATATGATATTTTGGTCACAGCTCCCAAGGATGGGCCTGCGACCCTCGCGATCTTTGAGCAGTTGTATATCAACAGTATGTCGGGCGCTGCGATTCCGCTCAAGCAAGTAGCTGACCTTGTCTTGGAATCTAGTCCCTCGACGATCAATCACCTCGACAAAAATCGTTTTGTGACCGTCACGGCTTTCGTGCAAAAAGGCTATTTGGCCAATGATCTTATTTCAGAAACGATTTCCAAAATGGAAGAATTGAAACTTCCAGATGGATACCGTTATGTGATGGCTGGGGAGGTGGAGAGCCGACAAGAAAGTTTTGGCGGATTTGGATCGGTGATTTTGGTGACGGTATTTCTATTTATTGCGGTCTTGATTTTGCTGTTCAAGACGTTCAAGAGCACCTTGATTGTCTTGAGTGTGATTCCACTGGGGATCATCGGTGCGGTGATAGCGCTTTGGCTCACAGGCAACTCGCTGAGCTTTGTGGCGATCATCGGCTTGATTGCGCTTGCGGGAATCGAGGTAAAAAATTCGATCCTGCTCGTCGATTTCACCAACCAATTGCGCAGCAAAGGTATGGGCTTGGAAGAGGCGATCCGCGAGGCTGGAGAGATTCGTTTTCTGCCGATTGTGCTCACGAGTTTGACCGCAATCGGTGGCTTGTCTCCAATCGCCTTTACGAGCAATCCCCTGATTGCGCCATTGGCTATTGTGTTGATTGGCGGCTTGATTTCCTCGACCTTGTTGTCGCGGATTGTGACGCCGATTGTCTATAAGTTGATTCCGCCGACGGTGGAGTTGAGCGTCGAATAATTGAATTGGGCAATGCGAATAGGAATGAAATTCCTATGGAACTTATTGAAAAATTGGTCCATAGGAATTTCATTCCATGGTTACGTCACAAGGCATTTTGCGGATTTCCCTATCCATGTGCCGCATCATGCACAGGCCTTGCACCAGCGTTTTTTGTCGCCGATGAGGTCGCTCCAATCGTCATTGCAAGTGCCATCAGGACAATTTGTGGTGTAGGCGATCTGAAGATTTTCTAGATAGGACTTGTCATAGGCCGAGTTTGCGGTGAAGCTGTTGATGAGGCGACCACGACGGGTCCATCGGCGCACGAAGCGCGGGGTGACCCAGCAGGAATTGGGCTCGATGATGGCGCAGTCAAATTTGCGCACCACGAAGGGGCAAAAGAAGGCGGCGAGCCGCGACATGAGGATGTCGGTGGGCGAATCGCGGTTTACGGAAAATGCAAGTACAATCTTTTGGGAGTATTTGCGGATTTCAGCCAATACCTCCGGATAAAAGGTCGAGATAAAAAGATGCTCCAATAGCTTGCCGCCCATCTCAGCATCGGCATGCTGCAGTTGCTGCATGAGTACGCGCACGACTTTTACTTGGTCGCCGCCATGTGGCTTGAAATCCAACTCTACCATGAGTTTGCGGCCTTCTTGCTGGATCATCTGCTGGATCATCGCGAGAAATTCGCTGAATTCGGTCACGTAAACCTCGCCCAAACGTTGGTCCCGTAGGGGGATGGCTTGCAATTCCTGCAAGGTGAGGTCGGCGACGCGCGCATCACGGTTTGTTTTTAAGGTGCGGCTGATTTTCTCGTCGTGAAACAAGACCAAATAGCCGTCGCGGGTCATTCGAATGTCGATTTCGAGGGCGTTGATGCCGCGCTGCCGCACATTTTGGGAGATCAGTTCCTGCGTATTCTCTGGCCCGTAGGCATAGCCGCCGCGGTGTGCAAAGCGCAATTGCCGAAAGTAGGCGGGTTGGAAAAGCGGCGTGGATTGTAGGGACAGAGAGATTCCCGGCCGCATTGCGGCGTGCAAAAAAAGCATGAAAATAGACATGGTGGTTCTAGGGTCTAATGCGCAAAAATTGGCACGGGAACATTGGTTTGAATCGCCAATGCTTACTCACCAATACGAAGCGGTAACAGCTTGGTTGATTAATTTAATGGATATTTTGATGGACAGTTTGCTTGTATTTTGTGTTTTATTAAATGGTCGATGATGCGACCTTTTTAATAGGCGTAGGTTCTTGCTTTGAGCGAGGCTTTGCGGCGCGCAGGATGGCGGCTGCGGCTTGCTCTTTTGGGATTTACAGATGCTGTACACGCAGCACCCAGCATTGCCCTTGGCGGTTCCATGCCTTCAAGATGAGCATGCCCCTAGGCAGATCGCCCAGCGGCAACTTTATCTCGAGCATGCCAGTCACGGGCACTTGCGCCAGCAGTCTTCCGTTCAGATCAAACCACTCCACGCGCTCTATGTGTGCCTGCGCACCCATGTAGAGGGTGATGTCTGCGAGCGCGGGATTCGGGCCGAGGTGGATGTCGTCCAAGGCATCGACTGCAGGCTGTGCTGCCGTCACACCATTTAGATGCAGCGCTTCTTTGAAACAAGGATTCATATTGGCGATCGTAGCAGGCAGTGTGTCAAACATGCCAAAATCGCTCGGCGCTACGCCGCCCCAATCCCAGTAGAGGGCATGCAGGTCATTGTCGTCGATCAATTGACCGAGGAGAGTGACCCAGTTGCAGCGCGAGGTGGGATCGGCAAATTTGCCGACGCCAAATTCGCCCATGAAGACGGGCAGCCCGTAGTTGTCGCGCCAATTGACGGCTGCGTCGATGCTGGAACGCACGAGGGCGTCGTCGCCGAGGAAGGGAAACGGCGTGCCTGTCGGAAAATTTGGCGTGGACCAAGTGAAGCCTTGGTGGGTGAAATAGAGCGGCTCATAGGTGTGGAAGGTGTAAATGAGGTTGGTGTCGGCGTAGGGGCTAAAGGTGAGGTAGCTCGACCCAATGCTCGCGGTATGTGGCCCGCAGATGAGTGTGTGCTGAGTGTCATAGTGGCGGATGGTGTCGATGCAAGCGGTGTTCACGGCATCGGCATATTGTGGAAGCACGCCGACGGGTGGCTCGTTGAGGACTTCGAAGAAGTAGCGCTCTGGATCGAGTGCTGCATAATGCTGCACGACCTGCCGCCACATGGCCGTCATCGGCGGAATCTTGGCGGCGTAATTGTTGTTGGAGATGTCCCAGCCATGTTGGTTCACGATGATGAGGTTCATCTGCAAATCGCCAGCCCAGGCGATGACCGAGTCGAGCCAAGCGATGCCTGGCGACCCAAAATCGACGGTGTAGGGTGGGAGGGAGTCGGTGATGAGGGCAAAGCAAAATGGAAGGCGCAAGGTGGCCATTCCGGCATCCTTCATGGCCTGCAAATCTCCCTTCTGGTATTTCCCCGGCTGCGGCCAATTGGGCATCATCCAATACGCTTCCAGCCAATTGGTGATGTTTGCGCCCATGCCAAAGCGCGCCTCACGCGTGTGTGCGAGCGACTGGGCGCGTGCGTGCAGGAGCAAGCAGAGGAGCAAGGGGAGGAGGAGCCTTTTCATGGAAATGAAGATAGGGAAATTTCAGCGGATTTTTTTGAGGATTTGGCGGTTACCCGATGGTCGGGTCAAAGGATGCATTGCGCTGCTGCTCGATGCACTCAACTTAAAGCACGATCCTTAGGATCGCCAAATCATCGGTCGGTTTCTGGCCGTGGTGTTGCGCAATGTGTTTGAGTTGCGCTTGCAGCATGGTGCTGGAAGCGCTGCCCGCTTTGTCACGGAGCAGTGTCTGCACAATGCCTTCGGAATCTAGCGCCGGAAATTCACCCACGACCGCCTGCTGAAAACTCAAGATGCCGTCGCTGGCAATGCTCAGGTCGTGCACATCCGCAAGGCTGAGCCGCTGCGTCTGTGCGGCATACCATTGCTCAAAGCCCTCGTGGAGGTGGTAGCCCAAATAATCCGGCCGATTGTCTTGCTCAAATTCCGTCCCTATGCCATTGCAATCCACCCATCCATCGCCGACCACGATTACCTCCGCCGTCTTTGTTTTCACATCCAGCACAGCCAGGATCAGTGTACAGAGCAATTCTGATTTTTCCAGTTGGATGTGGTTTTGGAGGAAGCGCAACTCCTCGAATAGCCGCTGCAAAATGGTGTGCTGCAAATCCGGCAAGTCCATCGTCTGCCGTTCGCGAAAGGCCGCAAAATCCAGTTCCCGCGCGATCTTGCGCAGCAGTTTTGCGCACAAGGTACTGGGCAAATGGCTGTCGGTGCCCATAGTGCAGCCATCCATGACGGCGAGCAGCAGCCTGCCCGGCCCGACCTCGGCGGTAATCAGGTCGTCTTCGCAGTGTGTGGTGTGGAATGTGCCAATTTGGAGGAGGGAGTAGGGTTTCATGGGAATTACAGCTGCAAATATCGCGATGTTTTTGCAAGGCGGGGTACTCCAAATGCAAGGGGCGTACGACAAATTCGGCAACTCAATCAATTCGCGAGCCAGAGGCTCGCGATTCCGTCAGCGTTGGAGCCAGAGGCTCCCGCTTCAATTGCCGAATTTGTCGTACAACTACTCTGTACTTGTTCGTCGGCCCCCAAACTTGGCTTTGGAGAGGGAATAACGTAATTCCTGCGCCTGCTGAATTTGTCCCAGCCTAGAAGCTGAACAATATGCAAGGAGAATCTCCACGGCTGACTTGCCGTTCATTGACTGCTTGTGATGCAAAGACGAGCAATTCCAAAATGGCATATTTGTCGTAGGACATTCCTTGAATCTCCAATACAAGGACCTCCTCTTTCTCAAGGGTCACAGTGGTCATTTGATCATCAGGAAATCGCAAACTGCTAAGACAATCCACCAATGCCGGGTAATTTGCACCATAGAAGTCTGGAAACCCTAGCTTTTGCTTCAAGTGTTTGTGAAAATCCTCGATGGTCGCCAAGTTTTGGAGTTCGATGTGTATTTGTTGGGTTTTCATGGTGTTGGAAATTTTATGTTGTTCATGTGTATTTGCCTTTCCTGAGACTATTTTCGGGATTCAACCGTTGGCGCTCGGACTAAATGCCAACTTCCCCCATTGGATTCAATATTTTTTAGAATCTGGGATAAATTCGGAGTCCATTTTGGGAAGTAAATTCCAATTTCACCCGTACGGTGGACATATATCACCCATCGTTCTTTGATCGAGAACAAAAGCGGGCTATATAAGGCAAGGCCCTCCCACATCGACCCGAATGTAAATTGCAGAAATCTAGACCAATTCTTGCACCGACATGCGCCACCATATTGTTCATCAATTTCTGCCTCGTCCAACATCTCTTGATAGCTATTCAATAGGTTTTTAACAAACGGATCAATCGCTTCGTTGTCAGATATTCCCAGCAAATAATTGGTCCAATCACCGCGATTATCAACCAGAAAATCATCCAGAAGATCGCCAAAGGCATCCTCGAAATCAATGGCAAGCTTCTGCGAATCCGATTCCGAATCGCTGCCCAATCTTGCTTCGACCTTGCCAATACCCTCGCCATTTGGAGCTTGTGAATCGAACCATTCAAGCTCTTGGATCACGTTGTCTATTTTTTCAAGTGTTTTCATTTGATTATTTTGATTTGATCCCATTCAATAAACTTTCCAGTGGGTCCTTTATGCTTGTCTAAAATGTAATCCCCAAATCCATCTGCATCTGCGATCCATTTTAGTCCTTTGGGGTTTCAACAAAGACTTTGAATGCACTGCCGCCGTGCCCATCTAAGTCTGGTGACCACCATGTATTATCAGGGTGTTTGTAGAATTTCCCAAAGCGCTTGGAAATGCCGTATCGAGTAGAATTTTCAATAGTAGGTTCCCATTTACTTCTGACCTTCTTCTCATCCTTCCCACTATAATCCCGATTCACCGTCTCGGGCTTCTTCGTGAATTGCACGATCCTGTAGTGCCCGGGCTCTGGGAGTGCTTCCTTGCGGTAGCCGCTGACGGCTTCGGAGGTCTTGGCGACGCCGCCGAGGATGCCGAGCAAGACATCGACGGGTGTGTCGATCGCGTCGTGCTGCTCTGTGAGGGCAGTGGCGATGCCGAGCCTGATCTTCCAATCGAGGGCATCCTTGTCATTGTCGCCGTCGCCGTCTGGGGTTTTGTCCCGATTCGGGTGCGAGCTTTTGGGAGACGTTCTCGCTAATGGTGAGAACGGCCAACCCCCTTGTTCAGTGAAGCTAGTTTGCCAGTACCTGGGATTATCGGAATTTCAAAGAACGTTGGTGAGGCAATTGATGCCTCAAATTTACTTATGTCGGCTTAATCATTTCTAAGACGAACCCTGCCTCCATCAACAGTCGGAACATAGAATTGAGTTTTCCCTCATGGGGGCTGGGGAATCCGAAAGATAGATAGCCCTCGAATGAGTATTGCAAACACCATTGGTAATCCTTTGGCACCACGTAAGTATGTTGTGCGATTGAAAAAAAAGTGTGAGCCATTTTTCGAAGTACCTCACTCCTAATTTCCAGTGAACCCTCGGTAAATCCGTCAAAAACTGCAACAAGCATTTCATCTTCTGCCATTTGCAAAGACCAAAGAATGGATTCGACAAATTGCGTAATTGTGTTTTCATATTCGAGGGCCGAACGAGGCACCAACAATCGAAGGTGACCGATTTTATTCCAGTCAATTCGATGCGCCAATATTGGGAAACGCGAAACGATTTCATGAAAAATTAGAGAAGGATCGGACCGATAAAGGACTTCACCTGAATTCAAAAAAGGACTAAGTTCTTCGAATTGTTCCCAATCCTGTTCAAATTGTGTCATCAGCTTTATCTATAAAAGTTCTTTGTGATCGCATTTACCGATTCCTGTGTTCCAGGAAATTCAAAATGCGGTCCATCCTGCAATCTTTTTGGCTGCGTCATATCGAAAACGTTGATATGAGGAGCCATTTCACCATCTACCAATCCGTATTCAATGCGAAAGCCAATTTTGCCAGTTGAATCCGTCATTCCTACTGGTTTCCCAAAATTTGGATCAAGTCTCATTTTTGCCAAGTTTGGCTTTTCGGCCTTGAACCCGTAGTCCTCCAGCCATTTCAATGCCGCATTTCGAGCATTTTCATAACTGGAAAAGCGTTGTGTCGCATTAACTTTCGGTTTCTTCGCATCTTCCTCAGCTTCTCTCTTAATATCAAACTTCCCAACATTACTCCGCGTAGGCTTTGAAAACTGTACAATCTGATAAGCGCCAGCCCGGATGGGCTCGGCCTTGTAGCATTTGACTGCTTGTGAGCCGAGCGCCAAGCTACCATTGAGTTGGGCGAGAAGACCCTTTATCGAGATGTCGTCGAGCGCATCGTGGCCTTCGGTAATCATCTTGGCCAGTCCAAGTGTCATGTACCAATCTCTCGCCTCGGGATCATTTGGATCAAACTCGGGCTTCGTTTTGGGATTCGGCACCTCAGGCCCGCCACCTTGCGGCTTCTTTTTGCCGCCGCCGGGGGTGAGTTTGTCGGCGACTTTGAGGATTTTACTGGTGGACGCCTCTGAGCTTGTGGAAGTTTCAGCTTATTCAGTCATTCAATCAAAGAACGCACCTCGGAATCCCGATGGCCCTCAAAGCTACTTGCGATTTTAATTTATCGGCAGGACTGCTTCAATTTCTGCTTTTTCAGAGATCTAGCATGGTCCTTTCAGACGAACTCAGCAGCTATTGCCCGTCAGAGCTCAGTTTTATTCTCCTTTTCTGCGCGTTTCTTTTCTACCCAATTCATCAACATGGCATCGACCATTTCGAGCCACTGTTGGTAGGTGAGGCCAATGCCAGGCGGGTAGATGTTGCCGTAACATTCATCGTTGATAATTCGGGATAGAGTATCCTCATCATGGCCTGCTTCTATAATGACTCGTAGTTGCGCGCTTATTTCCGATAGCAAATCCGAGCGAGACCATTTGCAATAAAAATCAATTGCGTTTTCCCATGTGCCATATTCTTCAGTCCAATTGTTGTGCAATTGACCGCCAAAGATATTCATTAGGTCAGCATATTTCTCGGAATCTTCGTGATTATCTTTCATTTTACTAACGCCTTACAGTATAGGAAGTGTGAAAATACCAGCCCAATGGACTACTTTTGGAACGACGAATAAGAAAGAAAGCCCGATTTGTCGGCTTCGATTTCTGTTCCCCTCTTTTTAAAACATTACCGACGAAATAGTCAAAGTCCATCATCTTGGACATTTGGGCTTGTTCCCCTTTCAGCCATTGTTCGATTTCAAATTTATACTTTTTCACAAAACTCCCTTGCGCACGATTCGCAGCTACCTCATTGGTGAAAGTGGAAACAACATCCTTATCGGGATTTTCATCCAACCGCTTTTGGAGCCAGTTGTCAGATTTTCCAACATGCAAATCCACTGTATGCCCTAAATCAGGCCCCTCGTGGTCATCGATACAGGCCCCCGTTACCTTGGGGTTTCTTTTTGCCGCCGATGAATCGGGAGAAGACCTTATTTCAATGAACGTAATTCAATTCAAGCTTTGAGCTTTAAAACTTGTGCTCAAGCCATGTAAACTAAAATGGTTTGAGCTGTATGAGCAGGGAAATCAATCAATCCTAATTTTCCTGCCGTATTATTGGATAGGTTCAAACGCATCAATGCTTCCATAGTCGTCCTTATATTCGATCAAATTTAGGGAACTTCGGTGAATACAAGCCAACATACAGGCATTTAGTCGATCAAGATAGCTTGAATAATCATGTGGAAAATTCTTGATTTCGAAGACATCCCAAGGGCACAGATGCGAAACAACGCATCGATGCAGGTGCGAATTGATAAAGTGAACACTTCGTAAGAGGTCGGCATACTCATACTTCATTTCCAAGAACTCCTCTTGCTCTTTGATCAGTTCCACAATAGCACGCAATAATTTCTGGAATAGGATTCCGTTCAATATTCCTTTTTCATGGAGTTCCCCCAAAAAAGAAAAGGGTTCGCCTGATGTATTACAAATTAATATTTCTTTGGGAGTCATATTGAAATTTTTCTTTTTTGGTCAAGACCTTGTTTCGTCTTCGCGGGATTCACCGTGCCGTCTAGATTCAACGATTGTACAAATCGCCCTCTGCTATCGAATACTTCCAAATGATCCTTGTGCATATTGTCGAGGTAAAAATAGTCTCCCCGGCTAAGTGGCGGATATGAAAGCTCATTCTCCATCTGGTAGATGGCAGTACCGTGTTGCGACTTATTTGTCTTCCTAGACTTTCCCGCAAGGATTTTTCCAAATTCTGATTCACGAAGGAACTCTGAAATATTGCCTACTTTGAGTGGCGTAGGCTCTTTCTTCTCATCCTTCCCACTATAATCCCGATCCACAGTCTCAGGCTTCTTCGTGAATTGCACTATCCTGTAGTGCCCGGGCTCTGGGAGTGCTTCCTTGCGGTAGCCGCTGACGGC
>JANORP010000010.1:0-48665 GCA_031415375.1 Bacteroidota bacterium
ATATTTGAGCTACTGTTAAAGTTGCGGATAGTCATAAAAAAGATCAATGCTCAGTTTTTGTTTTTGCGCCAATCTTCGTAAAGATAAGTTGCGAGCAAACCACTCACATTTTTGATCAGTTGTTTTGCCTCATGAGGCGTCGCGATATGGGTGTGGATAAATTCTCCTTCGCCATAGTGGCCGCCACGCTTCAGATGGTAGGAGTTGATCTCATCGCGGTCCATCTCGATTTCGCATGAAAAAAAGTAACCCGCCTCGTCGAGCAGGCCTGGGGAGGAGTAGAGGCGCTCTTCGTTGTGCAGGTGCAGCACGTCACGCGTAATTTGCATGCCAGTTTCCTCACTCACCTCGATCAGGGCGACCTCATAGGGATCGGTTTGGCTATCGCACATGCCAGCAGGATGCTCATAAAACATCGCACCGTTGGCGACGCGGCGTTGACAGACCAAGAGCATAAATTCCTCGCGGGTCACGCGGTCGATGAGGCATGTGAGTACCGAGACAAAATTGCCACGCAACATCACGATCGGCAGGATCGGATTGCCCTCGGGCGCTGTAGCATCGATTTTCACCAGCGAAAACAGGATCTCGCCATTGCGCTTGCGAATTGTCGAGAGTTCTTCCAAGCCCCTCAGTTGCACACCATGGGTATTGAGGTCGCCTGCCCAGGTGCGGTATTTGAGGCTGTCTTCGAGCTTTTGCATTCTATTTCTTAGTTTCTAGCATCAAATTTAGCCTTTTTTGCCCAATTGCTTTGCCAGGCACGCTTCCGGTGTGTACGAATGCGTTCGGTGAATCTATACGCTACGCCACCCCTAATTATGATAACGCTACTCGCCAATCCAGCCAGCATCCATGGGACGCCAAGGGTGGGCTTTGCGAACCATTTCCTTTTCTTTTTGAATGCTTACAAGATTCACAAATTGCGATGACGCAGCATGTAAATCAGGCAACCTTTCGTTGGCACACAAGCAATACTTTTTGGGGGGCCAAGGAAGAAGATATTCGGTCTTGTCCGCGATGTCCTGCATTCCGCTTTGCTCGACTTTCTCATCAATTCGATCTCCACTTCGCTTTCTATGAAAGCTATTCTATGTCCAGAATGCTGCTACAGAAACATATTTGAGCGATAAGGCAACTTTATTTTGTTGTGTTGATAATTTTCATGTCCTACATCCCCTGAAATTCGTAAATTGACTGATGTGTTTGCCAGTCAAAATATGCACTGGTATTTTGTTGTGTCTAAATCAATTGTCGTATGGCTGATCCAAAAACCCCTGCTCGGGAGCAATCGTCACAATCAAACGAAAAATCCAATTTCTTGGAAGGTGGGAGCACGATGAAATCGACCACCCCGCCGAGCTTCAATCTCACGGCAGGCCCCATCCAGACCAAGGGCATTGCGCAATTGAAGGCGATTGATTATGAGCCTTATGTCAAAAAAGTCGTCCCCATTTTTCAAGAAATCCTCAAATGGAAAGATAATTTTTTTGGCGTCAATGAAGAATACAAGGCTGTCAAAGGAGCCGAGATCGGCAAGATCATTCAGGAAGTACAAGCGGCTGGCGGCAAGACCTCAGAATTTTTGGATGAGGTAAAATTGAGCTTGGGAGGTGATGCAGCCTTTAGGGCTTTGACGGAGACGATGAATGATATCGGCCTGACTTTTGCCTTGGAAGGGGCGACCAGTATGCGAATCAAGAATTTGACCGAAGGAGAAATCAAAACTGCAGGTGGCGGTCAGGCATTTTCCATCCGCTCGAGTGCCAGTGCAAAGGATAAGTCCAACGTGTTGGGAGACCTGAACCATAGCATGGAAGATTTGGGGCCGGTAGTCCATAGCACGTATGAGCAGGAGACAAAGACACAATTTGTCGGAATACGCATCCGTAAGGAAGGGCTGCCAAATATCAAATTAGCAGGAGGCAAGACACTCAAGGATTTGCCTGATATTGTCTGGATAGGAATGGGTGGGTTGCGGATGACGGTCACTTGGGATTTGTTTCTAGAGCAACTCACCAATTTTGACACGATGACCACGGGAATGCCCATCACCGAGAAGCTCACCAAGCTCCGACAGTTTGGGCAAAAAGCGGATATGGGGAAGCAGATGGATTCTGAGTTGGGAACCAAAGCCAAGGCCTACGGGCCGTTTTATGAGGAAAGCCGTGGTAGCTTCTCCAATATTTACCAGATGTTAAAGGAAGCCGATCAAGTCGAAACACCTATGGGAGTTGTGGATATGCATCACTTCTTGATTGCATTGGAATCCTATCAAAAGAAAAACAAGGATGTCGTCCTTGATCCCTATTGGGTCACTGTGGGTAAAATGCAGGACGTCGGTTCCTTTGCGGGAAATATTGGCGCTGCAGCCGCAGATTTTCTCGTCAAAGGATCTAAAGATTATGAGACCTCGGTCGGCGTTGGTGCCACCGACGAGGAGCGAATGAAATTTTATTACAGAACGCGCACGACCGAAGCGGAGCTGCTAGGTGAGTTGGATGGTTGGGGTGCACTCCCCGCCCTTGAATCGGGCAAGGTTTCGACATTGACAGAGTTGATCAAATCCTATTACGGTGGCGCACCGGTTGCTGGTGGCGCCAAAAAAGATCATCCGCGTAAGGCAGCTTTGCAAGGCTTTATGAGCAATTATGGGCTTACCTCAGACGGTAGTACGCTCAACAATGCTGCCAACGTGGAAATAATTTACAAAATCAACTTGACCTTTGCTGAGGGTTGGTGGCGCAACCGTGAGGGATTTTGGGCCTCGACAGATCCCAAAGACTTGAAGGTGCCAGCCAAAAAGATGACCGAGTGGTTTCTAGATTTCCTAAGTGCCCGCGCGAAGGAATATGGTGTTTACTAGGGCTGAAATGATTGTGCCCCGCTGAATCCTGGATTTTCTCAAAAGTGCCGTCGTTCAGGTTACGCCAACCTTCCGATCACTTTAAATTTCGCGAAGACCTCTTCATTGTGCGGTGCGTCGGGCAGTTCTGGGGTCAGGTCTTGGCCCGCCCAATGCTCATAATGTCGGCCATTGCGCCACATGCGGCTTTCGGTCACATCGTAAATCAGTCCTTTGTAGGCGATCCATATCTCGTCCCTGTCCTGTCCGTTGCGCAGGCCGAGTTGGGAACGGGTGTAGGTGGGGAGAGACATTTTTTGGGGTTGTGATCGATTTTAGTTAGTAGTTAGTAGTTAGTAGTTAGCAGTTAGCAGTTAGCAGTTTGGGAGTACCTCCCACAACTGCTAACTGCTACTTGCTAACTGCTACCTCTTTCCGTATTCCATTTGGATTTTTGCGTGCACGATGTATTGTGCGATTTGGACGGCGTTGGTGGCGGCGCCCTTGCGTAGGTTGTCGGCGACGACCCAGAGGTTGAGGCTGCGCGGTTGGCTCTCGTCACGACGGATGCGGCCCACGAAGACTTCATTGCGGCCGTGAGCCTGCAATGGGGTAGGGTAGTGGGCCTTGCTGGGATCGTCGATCACGATGACCCCGGGCATGGCTGCGATGAGTGCTTTGGCCTCGGCGAGCTCAAATTCCTGGTGAAACTCGATGTTGATGCTCTCGCTGTGGCCTGCGCGCACAGGTACGCGCACCGCAGTAGCTGTGAGCGCAATGCTTTGGTCACCCAGGATTTTGCGGGTTTCGTGGACCATCTTCATTTCCTCACGGGTGTAGTCATTGTCCAGGAAAATATCGCAATGCGGCAAGACATTCATGTCGATTTGGGCAGGGTAGGTTTTGGGGCTATCGATGCGGGCGCGCTCGTCGAGCAGTTGTTGCAAGGCAGCCTTGCCAGTGCCGGTCACGCTTTGGTAGGTCGAGACGACCACCCGCTTGATGCCGTAGGCCTTGTGCAGTGGGGCGAGTGCCATCACCATCTGGATGGTGCTGCAATTGGGGTTGGCGATGATTTTGGCATCGCCGATGGCGGATGCATTGATCTCCGGGACCACGAGTGGCACGCCAGGCTCCATGCGCCAAGCGGAGCTGTTGTCGATCACCACGCAGCCGATGGCTGCAAATCGTGGTGCATGCTCGCGGCTCGTGGCACCGCCAGCTGAAAAGAGGGCGATGTCGGGGCGCATAGCCAGCGCATCGTCCATGCTCACCACGGGATAGTCATGGCCTTGGTAGGCGATGACTTGCCCAACGCTATTGGCTGAGGCGACCAGGATCAATGCAGACAGCGGAAAGTTTTCCTCCGCCAAGACCTTGAGCATTTCCCTGCCTACCAACCCTGTTGCTCCCACAACTGCGACTTTCATAAATTCAGGATATCTTAAATTTCGTGGCCTCTAAAATCTTCGTAAATTACGGGCTAAAGTTACGGAAAATAATGCGGAGACTGCGATTTCTACTTTCTTGCCTCCTTTGCTGCGTATATAGTTTTGTATCCGGTCAGTTCAATGACACTTTCACCGATGGCAATTTCAACGCCAGCCCCGGGTGGGCAGGCGACATTGTCGAATGGGAGGTCTTGGCGAATGAGCTTCATTTGAACAAGCCGGGGCCGCAAGTCGCCAGCGATACCTCCTATCTGAGTACACAGAGTGCCGCAATTTGCACGGGCGTTTGGGAATTCAATACCCGCGTCACCAACAACCCCTCGACGGTGAATTACTTGGAAGTCTTCTTGACATCTGATATTCCCAATGTCAAAGGATTGGTGAATGGCTATTGCCTCCGCATCGGCTATTCCAGTGGCACTGTGACCCTGCATACAGTGACCAATGGCGCATTGTCAGCCTCCTTGTATGCAATCCCTGCGGCGACAGCCCCCAATATCATCACCGCCAATGCGAATGCGCGGATCCGAGTCACGCGCACAGGTGCCGGGATTTGGAATGTGTTTTTGGACAATACGGCTGCCAACGGCACCGCCTATGTCTTGCAAGGGACTGCGACGAGTTTGTTGTACACCAATTCCAGCTATTTTGGGGTCTGGACCAAGTTTTCATCGACCCGTTTCAATTGGTGCTTTTTCGACAATTTCGTTGTGACGGGGACCGCCTGCCCAGATACCACCAAGCCCACCGTGGTTTCCGTCATCCCCAACACCACCAGCACTGCGACGGTTACATTTTCTGAAAGAGTTGGCTTGGCCACGGCACAGACGGCCAGCAATTATTTGCTCAACTATGTGACAAGTCCTGCCACGGCCACGGTTGTCGTCGGGGATACGACGAAGGTCAATCTGAACTTTGGCGCGGCTGTCTTCAGCAATTGCGGTCAGGACTTGATGCGGATCCTGAACGTGCAAGACCGTGCAGGGAATGCCATGGTCACCGATACCTTGCCGTCAGTTTATTTTGTGCCTGGAACTGCTGTGTATAAATCGGTGCTCTTTTCTGAAGTCATGCCCGACCCATCGCCAGCCCCTGCTTGCGTGCCAGCCTTTGAGTACGTCGAGATTTACAACCGCAGCAACTTCCCCGTCGATCTTCTCAACTGGAAATATGTGAATGGCGGCATACGCACGATCAGTGCGGTGAGTTATCCGCTCTGCCCTGGCGAATATGCCACGCTGTGCGCCAATGCGACCAACTTCGGGGGCTATCCCAATGTGATTCAAGTGCCTTCGTTTGGGACATTGCTGAATACCAATGATGAAATGGGTTTGAGGAGCGCCTCCAACGTGCTCGTCGATACGCTCGGCTATGTCGATACTTGGTACCAAAGTGCCGTGAAAGCAGCTGGTGGATGGTCGCTGGAATTGATCAACCCCAACGATACCTGCTCGGGTTCCAGCAACTGGATCGCTTCCAATGATGCCTGCGGCGGTACCCCATCGGCGCAGAACTCGGTTTATTCAATTGTGCCTGATGTGACGGCACCGAGCATCGTCTCGATCACGGTGACGGGACAGAGCAATTTGTTGGTGTGTTTTGACGAAAGCCTTGATCTTGTCTCGGCCAACACAGCCAGCAATTATTTCGTGAATCTTGGATTGGGTACACCGACCTCAGCTGTCGCTGCGCCTCCCGGCTTCAATTGCGTTTCGCTGTTCTTTTCTGGGGTCATCAATCCTTCGGTTGTTTATACCCTCACCGCGACCAACGTTGCCGATTGTCATGGCAACACCGCTCCAACGAGCGGACAATTCCTTGTTTCAGGCCCCGCTGCACCGCGTGCCTTGATCATCAACGAGATCTTTTTTGATCCCGACATCAATGCCACCAATCTGCCCAATGTGGAATATGTGGAATTGTACAACCGTAGCAGCAGCACTTATGATCTCGCTGGGTGGAAGTTTCGTGATACGGGTTCGCCACAAACCCTGCTCAATTATCTGATCGCTCCGGGTGAATATGTGATCCTTTGTGACGAGGCCGACACAGCGGCTTACAGTGGATTGCCCTATTTGGGAATGCCCAGTTGGCCCTCCTTGAACAATACTGGCGACGACCTTGGGCTGCGCGACAACTTCGGTAACCTCGTGGACAGCGTCGAATACCTTGCCCCACTTTGGTACCATGCTCCCAGCAAAGAAGATGGCGGCTGGAGCATAGAGCTCATCAACCCCAATGATTCCTGCAATACCACCAGCAACTGGGCAGCCTCTGTCGATCCCGATGGCGGCACGCCAGGCGCGGTCAATTCGATCAATTCTACGGCACCTGACCTTGTCCCTCCCTCCATCGTAGGGGTGACGATTCTCACCGCCAACTCGGTACAAGTGTGTTTTGACGAAGGTTTGGATTTCACTTCGGCGAGCACAGCTGCATTTTACAACGTCCCGGGATTGGGTGTGCCTACCAGCGCAACGCCATTGGCACCCAGCTATCAGTGTGTCGATTTGGTGTTTGGCAGCAATATCGCCTCAGGAATCGTTTATACCCTCACAGCGACAGGCGTGCAGGATTGCCCCGGCAATACTGCGCCCACGAGTGGCTCATTTTTGCAATCTGGTCCAGCATTGCCGCGTGCGGTCATCATCAATGAAATATTTTTTGACCCCGACACCAATGCCACCAATCTCCCCAATGTAGAATACGTGGAGCTGTACAACCGTGGCAATGTACCATTTGACTTGGCCGGATGGAAGTTTAGGGATACTGGCTCCCCCAAAACGCTCACGGGCTATGTGCTCCTGCCGGGCGATTACCTCATCTTGTGCAATGAAGATGATACGGCGGCCTATACAGGTTTGCCCTATCTAGGACTCAGCTCATGGCCCTCGCTCAACAATACAGGCGACAACCTGAGCTTGCGCGATCCATTCGGCAACCTGGTGGACAGCGTGGAATATACGACCGCTTGGTACCATGACGCCAATAAAGACGGGGGAGGCTGGAGCATAGAGCTCATCAACCCTGACGATAGCTGCAATACCACCTCCAACTGGGCGGCCTCTTTGGATCCCGACGGTGGTACGCCTGGCGCCATCAATTCTGTCTATTCCACCGCGCCCGACTTGATCGCACCACAGATCTCCAGCGTGACCGTGACGGGAGCCAATATCGTTCAGGTATGTTTCGATGAAGGCATCGACTTGGCCTCTGGCAATAACCCTGCGAATTATGGTGTGAACAATGGCTTGGGCAGCCCGGTCAGCGCCGTTGTGATCACCCCAAGCAATACCTGTGTCACGCTCACATTTGCCAGCGCCATCGATACCGGAACCGTGTACACGCTCACGGCTACGGGTGTAGAGGATTGCAGCGGCAATAACAACCCGAGTACGGGCATGTTTGTGATCAATGGGCCAGCGCCGTTCCGTGCGTTGTTGTTCAATGAGATTTTTCCAGATCCAGATACGATCGCGACAGCCTTGCCCGGTTTCGAATATTTGGAGCTTTACAACCGCAGCGCGATCGCGTGGGACCTCAATGGCTGGACGTTGCACAACGGAGGCAGGCGTTTCATGACCAGCTATGTCTTGCTCCCCAACGAATATGTGATCCTGATCGATGATGCTGATACGGCGGCCTTTGCAGGCCTGCCCTATCTGGCGCTGTCTAGCTGGCCCGGCCTCACCAATGGCGGCGATGACCTTGGTCTGCGCGACCCTTTTGGCAACCTTGTCGATACCGTCGAATACGACATCTCCTGGTACCAAGACCCCAACAAAGATGGTGGCGGATGGTCCCTCGAACTCATCAACCCGGGCGACGATTGCGCGCTTTTTGGCAACTGGATCGCCTCCAACGATGCCTCGGGTGGCACACCCGGCCGCATCAATAGCGTGTACAATGCCGCCCCTGATGTCACTCCGCCGACCTTGCTGGCTGCGACCGCCACAGGTACCAACTCGGTACAGGTTTGTTTCGATGAAACGATGAGCTTGCCGGCCATGTTGCTGGCGAGCAACTATGTGATCGACAATGCTGTCGGCACGCCCACATCGGTCACCCTGGTGGCTGGTAGTGGCGATGCTTGCGTAGAGCTCCTGCTGGCCACAAGCATTGACACTGGGACCGTGTACACGGTCACCGTAAGCAATATGGCCGACTGTAAAGGCAATCTTGCTGCACCGCTCACTGGCCAATTTGTCTTGGGTGGCAATGCCAACCGCTACCAAATTGTGATCAATGAAATCTATCCCGACGAGTCTCCTGTCATCGGCAACCTGCCCGCTGGCGAATTTGTCGAGCTTTACAACAACAGCCCCAACGTCGTGAGCCTCGCTGGCTGGACGATCACCGACCGTCGCGACATCGGCACGCTGCCTGCATTCAACTTGTTTCCTGGGGCCTATGTGATCCTATGTACAAGTTCTAAAGTCGCAGATTTTGCGGCCTTTGGTACCGCGATAGCTGTCTCTGGCATGCCGGGCCTCAACAACGATGGTGATAGCCTGGAGATTTATGACGCCACTGGACAATTGATCGACCTCGCCTACTATGACCTCGGTTGGTACCAAAACCCTGACAAAGAAGACGGAGGATGGTCCATGGAGCGTATCGATCCGCTATACAGCTGCATGAATGGCAGCAACTGGCGCGCCTCGACCAATGCCAATGGGGCTACGCCCGGCATCGCAAACAGTGCCATCGGCACCTACAGCGATACCGAGTCACCCACTGTGGTGGGTTCCTTGGTCTTGAGCCGCACGACACTGCGTGTATTTTTTGACGAGTTGATGAATGGCGCATCCCTCAACAACCCCGCCAATTATGCGGTGGATCAGGGGATCGGGGCGGCCACGGCCGTGACGATCAATGGGGACCTGCCCTTCTCAGTGGATCTCACCTTTGGAGTGCTCATGGACACCAACAAAACATATTGCCTGAGCGTGGTCAATGTGAAAGATTGCCCTGGAAATTCCATTCTCGCCCCGAATGCGGTCTGCTTCGGGATCCCTGAGCCAGCCGACACGGGTGACGTGATCATCAACGAAATTCTCTTCAACCCCTATACAGGTGGCAGCGATTACATCGAGCTTTACAACAAGAGCAATAAGATCATAGACCTCTCAGAGCTCAACATCGGCGAACTGTATCCTGGGACAGATTCGATTTTCAATAGCAAGCCTGCGAGCACAGTGCCCAAATTGTTGTTTCCGCAGTCCTATATCTGCCTTACTGGCGACAAGGCCCACCAACTCATTACTTATGTGCCGATCGATCCAGATGCGATCTATGAGCTGTCGAGCTTTCCTAGCTATGACGATACCGAAGGTCGCTGCGTCTTGTACACCGACGGTGGCACCATCATGGACAGCCTGCATTATCTCGACGATTGGTCTTTTCCGAATCTGAACGATAAGAATGGTGTTTCCTTGGAGCGCTTGGACTTTGCACGCAAAACCCAAGATCAAGACAATTGGCACTCGGCGGCCTCTACAGTTCTGTATGGCACGCCTGGCTACAGGAACTCTGAAATACTCGTGCCCGAAGGAGAGGGAGAGGTATGGTTGCAACCATCGACCTTCAGCCCAGACCAAGATGGATTTGAAGACCTCATCGCGATCAACTACCACTTCACCACGCCAGATTGGAATGTGCGCGTGACGGTATATGACAACAAGGGTAGGCCTGTGAGGATTCTCAAGGAAAATACACTTATCGGTACAGAGAATGGGACATTTACTTGGGATGGTACCACAGACGGCTTCCACAAGGCCGATGTCGGGGTGTACGTGATCTTGTTTGAGGCCCTGAAAAACCCAGCATCGGGATCGACAGCCGCACAAGAGAAGAAAAAAATTAAACTAGGCTGTGTGCTAGCTGCAAAGATTTGATCCCTTAAGTGATTAAATCTTTTGCAAAGTCTCATGGGGGCTGAGCGGAGCAGTCTCAGGTGCGTCAAAAGTCGTTTTGCGCATCTTGCGGCTTATGAAGGCCATTCTGAGAAAGTCAGGCACGATGAACGTGGCGTAATAGCTGATACGGTTGAGCGTGCCAGGGACGATGAATCGTTTTTTCTTGAGCGCCTCGGTGAGGGTGATTTTTGCCACCTCCTCGGGTTCCATCGAAACCAGTTTGGCCAGCAGACCGCCTGTCCTGATACGTTCACGAATCTCAGGACTGGTCAAAACTCCACTTGGGCAGACGACTGCGACATGGACATTGCTGCCGCGCATTTCATACTCCGCACCGAGGGATAGGTACATGAGAAATGCTTTGGTGGCTGAGTAAGTGGCTTTGTAAGGAATGGGGAAAAATGAAGCTTGGCTGGAAACATTGATCACATAGGCTTGCCTTTGTGTCTGCAAGATCGGCATGAGTCCCCGCATCAGCAGGTAAGGCGTGTACATGTTGAGCGTGATCATCGCGCGATGCTTGCGTCGATCGGTCTCGGCAAATGGCCCTACAGAGCCCAGGCCAGCATTGTTGATGAGCATCGAGACATTAAGACCTTCCTGCTGCACCCAATCCAAAACCCTGTCTGCAGACTCTGGATCGGCAAGGCTTGTCTCCAGCGTTCTTACCTCGACTTTGTATTTTCCAGCCAGCTCGATTGCCAAATCTGGAAGGTCCTCGCCCGGCAAAGCCACGAGTGCGAGGTCATAGCCAATCATCGCACATTGTTCAGCGAGTGCCCTTCCTATGCCTCTACTGGCACCTGTGATCAAGGCAACCCCAATTGTTTTATGCAGCATGATTTCCTATTCCTAAACTAAGTGGACGATGATCCACGTCTAGCCTCCTGATCATCCTATCAGGCGGCTGTAGTGGGCGCACAAAACTACCGAATCCGCAACAAAATACAGCAATGTCTTTCTCATTTTGGCCCCAGTGCTAGAGAGCTCACTTTTGACAAGCTAGTATTGGCAACAACCTTTAAATTTTTCCGGCGTGTACTTGTTCAGCGATGTAGGCTACCGTCTTTTGCAGGGCCACTTCATAGTCCAAAGGAGCATAGCCAAGTTCCACCATCGCCTTTTCAGAAGATACTGGCCAAGAGTAGGTGGTCTTTTCGATCCACTCTTTGGTAAGAAAAGGGGCTTTTCCCGATAATTTAGACAACAGACCACCAACCAAGGCTGCAAAACGAAAAAGGCTGACTGGGATGGCGATGGGCCTTCCTTTTTTACCAGTGATCTTGTGAAGCGTAGTAAAAAGATCTTCAAACGTCACATTGGCACCGCCCAATATATAGCGTTCGCCGCTGCGTCCTTTTTCCATCGCCAGTACGTGCCCTTGCACGACATCATCTATGTAGGCATAGTTGCCGACTTGGGTTTTGAAGGCTGGGTAAGGGGCAAATGTCTTGTACAAATAGCTGTGAATGAGCAACAGCAAGGCGTTTTTGCGCTCGATCGGTCCCGGACCATACACCTTGGTCGGATTCGTCAAGATGATATGCACGCCTTGTTTCACATAGTGCTGCACCCGCTCCTCCATCATGATTTTGGAGCATTCGTAGTCGGTAAAATAGTGTACCCGGCGCACGTGCGTCTCGGTGATCGGATAGATGTGATCAGGATCGGGCGGGCCGATCGTGCCAGCTGTGGATGTGATCAAAATTTTTGCAACGCCTGCCAAACGCGCGGCCTCGATCAATGTGATCGTGCCCTCCACGTTTACCTTGTAAAAACTCCTGGGGTCAGCCGCCCAATCGGTGGCGATCGCTGCAAGGTGATAGACCTGTTGGATGCCCTGCAAAGCGGTTTGCAAGACAGCCAAATCTGAAAAATCGCCTTGCACCAGTGTAATGTTGGGATGCTGGAGCTCCGTTTGGCCTTCAATTTTTCTCACAATAGCAAGCACATCGTTGCCATTGTCTGCAAGATACCTTGCGAGGCGCACTCCCAAAAAGCCGTTTGCCCCAGTAATCAGTACTCTCATCTACCCAACTAGGTTTTAGTGAACCGCAAAGTTGCGCATTACGACAACAACTTCGGGATCAAAAACCATTTCAACTGAAATTGGCCGGGCTGCAAAGCGGACCATTGGTGTATGCTTGTCTCCAAACAGACCATTCCAGATGTGGGTATGATAATGCTCCCTTGCATCTGCAACAGGTAAGCTACCAATTGCTCTAGAATCGGGTTGTGCCCGAAGAGCACGACATTCTGTAGGGTATCGGGTAGCTTTTGGAGCAGGTTGGTGATATAGACGTGTCCTGTCTCATAGAGATTGGCGTCTGTTCGTACACCATGGTGAAAGCCGATTTCGCGTGCGACAGCATCCGCAGTGCTGCGTGCACGCAAGGCTGTAGAACTGATGATCGTGTCTGGCCTAAAGCCTGCATCTTGCAATGCGCGTCCCATGCGTGGCGCATCTTCTTTGCCGCGTACATTGAGCGGGCGGTCATGGTCGGGCAGACCAGTGGACCAATCCGACTTAGCGTGGCGGGCAATCACTAGTGATTTCATCATTTTTCTCCGTTGTAGAGCATGCGCTCTGTGTTGATAGCCCAAATATATCAAAGAAGAGACCCGCACAATACTGTGCGGGTCTCAAAAATTGCCTAAAAGGCAATTTATTTTAGAACGACAATTCGCAGGTTGTGTTGGAAGACACCTTTTGAATTGGTAAACGTTGCATTGACCAGGTAGATACCTGCAGCCAAGTCCTTGGTATTGAACGTGACATCGGTTGCACCAGTGCCAAAATGCCCATTTGCGATCTGTGCAGCAGGGCGACCATCGATGCCATACGCTTCGATCTTCACTTGGCTTGCGATAGGCAGGTCAAAGGTGATTTTGGTAGAGGTTACGGCAGGGTTAGGGCCAGCTTTGAGGCTGATACCGCTGTTGGTGAACTTGCCTTCTGGGCTCGATACCAATGAAGCTGACTTGAAAGCTCCACGACCGTGCGTTGCGATAAACAGGGTGTTGTCGGGTGAGTACTTGTAGTTCTCACCGTCGATGTACTCCATGTAATAGCGACGGTAGTTGACATCAGTAACAGGCACGTTGCCGATGCCAGCACTCTCGTTGGTCCAGGATACTGAACCAGACTCATAGTTGTCGGTGGTGTAATAAACACCTTCCTCTGTGCCCAGGACGATACTTTTCTTGGTCGGGTCTGGGTGGAAGGCTGCGCAGTGAACTGGGAGGTCGGCTTCAAGATTGCCTTGAAGGCTACGAAATGTTGGTACAGCTGCCTCGGCATCGTTGGTGATATAGACGCGGTCATCGCCGGGTGCAAATGCTCCAAATGTGACGATCAAGTTGTTGGCATTGTTGGGATCGACTTCCAAGTCGGTGATCCAGCGGTTGGGGAGCGTGCCACCATCGATGCGCACGACGTCGGTCGTGACACAAAGGAAGGATGGCTCATGTGCACGCACGATACGGTAGATCTCGCCAGAATTCGTCGCGGCATACAATGTGTGATTGGCATCACCAGAGGCGGTGAGCGCTGTGAAGTATTTCTTCTTGCCGCCAGGGAGGTTTTGCAAGATCATGTCGTCAGAAATACGGTTCCAGGTAGGCAAAGAATCTACCGGACCAAATGGATTGATACAGACCCAGAGGAAATTGCCAGAGGCAAAATACAGATAGATGGGTGTATTGAGAATCGATGTGTCATTGCCTAAGACCGAAGATGGGATGTATTCATCCAAGTGGAAAGGCATAATGGGTGCGGCTGAGCGGTCATAGACACCTCCACCAGCGACCGAAGTCGTTTTGCGGTCGATGAGCATGGAGTCAGGGGCGACGCCAAAGCATGGATTCACAGAGTCCACTGGGAGTCCATAAAAATCCTCGTAGGAAGCACCCAATGTGAGCGAGCGTTGCACGCCACGATCTTCGGCCTTGGTCGTAATGATAAACTCTGGATGGGTGACCGACCAGCGGGCTGTACCGCCACCTGTGAGTGTGGCAGACTGTACCGTATTGAATTGCTGAAGACTTTGGCTTGCAGTGGAAGTTTCTTTGATGGCCAAGCCATTGAAACGATCAGAGACCAAAACCTTGAAGCTTGGCGAAGCCGAGACAGCAAAGAGGTGCGCAGCATTGAATCCTTTGGTGCGGAAGGCATAGGTCCTACCGAGATTGGCCGTGCGCACGATCTCGCGGTCTCCACCTACATAGAATGTAGAGTCAGCATTGGGGGCAAAGGCGATGCAAAGTTGTGGCACTGGGACATATCGCGTGGAAAATCCCGCGAAGTAGGTGTGAGATGCGGCATCGGTCCACCCCGTCAGATTACTGTATTGGTACATTTTGGTACCGCCAATATAGCAAGTGTTGGGATTGGATGGGGGCACTGCAAGGAACATGCTGTAGAACCCTTTGTTTTGAAACGGCTTGAAAGTAGCCGACTCATAGGGAGAGATGCTGATCCATGTATAGCCATTGTCAAATGAGCGCCACACGCCAGTACAGTTGCCAGTGATATCGTTGGCACCAGTGAGATAGATGATGTCGGGATTGGAGGGTGCTACCGCAATTTCAATGCGGTAACCACCAATGCGATTGTTTGGAGCCTGGGTACCGTAAGGCAATGTCGAGTTGATCGCGGATCCGAAGGTCTGCCCCCCGTCGGTCGAGCGGTAGAGCGAGTCATTGGTGGCGGCATAGACGACGCCATTGTTGGCAAATTTTACCGAAGTGATGATGCGTGACATGAAGGCAGTCGTACCAGCACTTTTGGTGATCGTCGTGAGGTCGGCATTGTCAGACCAATAAAGGCCTCTCAAGGAGCCTATCAATGTGCGTCCAGCCTTGGTGGAAACGCATTGTATCGATGAAAAGTCGCCTTGGTAGCGCACCGAACTGCCGTTCCAGGTACCATTGTCGTGGTCCCAAGTGGCGCCACCATCGGTGGAGGCAAACACGCCTTCGCCCGGCTGGCCCGAGTATCGAAGAAATCCATTTTTCAATTTGCTCAGGCTGTCTGCTGCCCAGTTGCCACCCCATGTGCCTTCTGGTTTGTAATAGGCGCCTTCGCCAGTACCGACATAGATATTGCTACCATCGATGCTAATGCATGAAACCGCAAGGTTTTCTGAAAGGCTGGAGACCAAATTCCAAGAGGAACCTTGATCGGTGGATTTCCACAGACCGCCACCTACTGAGCCAGCCCAGACAGTGCCGTTGGCACTGACGGCCATTGCCCGCACGTGGTTTCCTGTGTTATTGGGGCCGATTTCCTCCCAAGCCAAGGACTGAGCCATGGAAAATGATTTTCCCACAAGCAACAAGACCATCGCAATTGCGAACATTAAGGTCGATCTTCTCATAATTCCCATTTAATATTTCCTAGAAACACCTTCAAAAAAAGCAATTATTACTGATGCAAACAAACATCGGCCTGAAATTTTGCCCACAACCGATGTCATTTACCTCAACAACGCAAGCTTCCATAAATGTAAGCGTCTTTTGGGGTCTGAATCAAGTAGTTTTTTTTGTGCGGATTACGCAGTTTGGCTAGCTTCTTTGCCAGATTGTCCTTTGGGTCATTCCCACATCAGAGATTATTTTGCAAATCAATGCAGGCAAATCCACTTCCGTCGTCATAGAAGTAGCCGATCTTCCTGTCAAATGTGTCGCTCAGCATGGTAGCTGGAGCGCACCAATGGCCCGCTTTCAACATACTTGAATCCTAGCGAGAGTCCTTTCTCCTTGTAATGGGCAAAAAGGTCTGGATGAATGAATTCATGAACCGGCAGGTGCATTTTGGTGGGTTGCAGATACTGACCGATGGTGAGTACGTCACATCCATGGTGCACGAGGTCGTTCATGACCTCATACATTTCCTCAGTTGTCTCGCCCAAACCCACCATCACGCCCGATTTCGTGCGAATGCCAGCCGCCTGAGTGCGCTGGATTTGCTCCAAGCTGCGTTCATACCTAGCTTGTGGACGCACCCGCCTGTAGAGGCGCTTGACGGTTTCCATATTGTGAGAAATCACCTCAGGAGCGACATCGAGCATCTGTTGCAAGGCATCCCAGTTTCCTTTTACATCGGGAATCAGGGTTTCAAGTGTGGTCGAAGGGCTCAGGCGCCTCACCTGACGCACTGTTTCTGCCCAGATTTCCATACCGCGATCTGCAAGCTCGTCACGGTTCACCGACGTAATCACAGCGTGTTTCACTTTCATCAATTGGATTGCTTCGGCGACACGCAGCGGCTCATCCAAGTCCAGCGAAAGCGGTCGGCCCGTTGCAACAGCACAAAATCCACATGAACGCGTGCAGACATTCCCCAAAATCATAAACGTTGCGGTCCCGGCACCCCAACATTCACCCATATTCGGGCATCGGGCACTCTCGCAGACTGTATGTAGCTTGTGCTCGTCTATGATACCGCGCACATCGGTAAAGGTCTTGCCATAGGGTAGTTTTACCCTGAGCCATTCGGGACGTTTGCCGTCGCCTGGTAGATTTTGACTGATGACGGGGAGCTCTATCATGCTGTATTTACCAAATATTCCCAACTAAAATTTCGACTGAACCGCCAACAAAAAGCTGTTTGTTGGGACTCTCGCCAAGCAGAGGCAGTTTTTTTGAATAAACATCTGCAAACAGACTCAGCTCTACGGCCCGAATATAGGCGGTTCCAGCCGACAAATCGACCTGCGTTCCGAGTTTTACCCGCGCGCCAGGTATGAGCTTCATGGCGTTCATCCCAAGAAAATAATCAGCCGATCCATAAATGTTGCTATAGTTATAAAGCAAGGGGTCATAGGGATGCACTTCGACCAAAGCTTGATTGCCATTGAATGGCACCGCAACCTCCACATAATAGGGCTTGAGCAAAGCAAGCAAGGGACCTGCTGAAAAGGTCGCTGACATACCCACTCGGTTGAACAAGTTGCGAGCGATGAGACGGCGCGAGATACCGACCGTCGGCGCGATCACATAGCAGAAGTTTTGCTTGTCAAACACATAGTTTTTGCCGCCTTGGTCAGAGTATGCACTCTTGATCTTGAGTTCTTTGGGATTTTTATAAGACGACATGGAAAGGCTCAAAAAGAAATCTTTGTCAGTCCTGGGCACGATGTACCTCACATCGAATCCAAATCCAAAAGAATGCACAAAACCCCCAAAGGCAAGCCCTCCTGTCGGTGTGGCTGGCTTTTGTTGCGACCAGCCCCACAGGGGCAAAAAGAGCAAGACCGTGATCAAGAACCGCTTTCCCATGCTGAAAAATTACGCAATTCACTTCATCTTATCAAGACCAAGTAATGATCAAAATGTTCCGATCAGCTCCAGCTGAAAGGAAAGGGTCGCATTGGCTGGAATTTTTTTTGGGAGTCCATTTTTGCCCTTGCCGTCTCCATATCCCAAGCCTGGGGGGATGATGGCGATGGCTTTGCTGCCCAACCGCATTTTTTTGACCGCATCCTCGATACCCTTGATGACAGTGCCAGACCCTAGGGAGAACTCCAAGGGTTTGCCACGGCTATAGCTTTCGTCAAACACGCTGCCGTCGTCTAGCTTCCCTTGGTAGTGCAATTGTACATGCGTACCGTTGATCGGGTAGTCGCCGGGGCCATGAAATGCGATATAGAGCTGTAATCCATTGGGGTAGGTCACGATCTTTGATGAATCGGTGATGGCCAGAGGCTGGAAAGTGAGGGCTGCGGCGGGCGTCTCATCCGTAAGGGCCTCTGCACGTGTGCATCCACCGATCACGGTACACAGCAGCATGAAAGCCATCACTCCGGCCCATACCTTATTATTAGTACTCAAGTTCATCTTTGTACTGCTCCAATAATTTCAAAAACTTGACTTCTGTTTCTTCAATGTTCAAATCGACCTTGCCGCCTGATGCGTTATAGTGGCCACCACCATTGAAGTGCGCGGCAAACTCGTTGCAAGGAAATTTACCGATCGATCTGAAACTGAGCTTAGTGCCTCTTTCTGATGATTTGAGCAACACACCAAAGTGGATGCCTTTGAGGCTCAAAGCATAGTTGACCAAGCCCTCTGTGTCGCCGGGGCCTAGGTCGAATCGTGCAGCCTCTGACCTGGTGACAGTCATATAGGCTGTGTGATATTCGGGCAGCACACGTAGCTTTTTGTAGAGCATGAACCCCAGAAACCGGGTGCGCTTCTCTTCAAAATTGTCGTAAATCAGGTTGTGGATATGCCCGACCTCCAAGCCAGTCTCCAGCAATGAGGCCGCGATCAGGTGCACTGCATTCGTCGTGGTGCTGAATCGGAAAGATCCCGTGTCGGTCATCAACCCCACATAAATATTCGCGGCGATATCCTGGTCCACCAACTCCCCAACACCCATTTGTAGAAAGAGGCGATAGACAAGTTCGGCAGTAGAGGATAGGCCTCCCACATGAAAGTTGTACTGCGCGAAATCTTCGGGATCCAGGTGGTGATCGATCAGCACGCGCTCGGCGGGCGAGGCTATGATGTAAGCTTCGATGTCACCGCAGCGACGCAGCGCAGAGAAATCAAGGCAAAAAACCAAGTCGGCTGCCGCCACCATTGCCGCAGCCTCTACGGGCTTGGCAGCTGCGTCGAGCACATCTGCCGTGCCAGGCAACCATGCTAGATATTGGTCAAAGGCGTTGGGGACAATGACTTTTGCATTTTTGCCCATCTTTTGCAGCATCAGGGCCAGCGCAATCGACGAGCCGATCGCATCTCCATCGGGATTGGAGTGGGTCGTGATCACGATCGGGCCACAAATTTGCAGTTTTTGGAGGAGCCGCTCTACATCTTGCGGCTTGTAAAGGGTCAACTTGGAAGCGATTTCACTCAGCATAGGCCGCAAAACTAATCAAATTTTCGATGGACTCTTGGAGCTGATCGCGATGCAGTGCGGGACAATTTTGGCAATCGTGGTTTTATCGCGCGCCCGAGCGGTGATTGGAAATCCTAGGGTTGCAAATGGATAGCCATTTACGGATGCTCATGGAAGGGAGGTGGCGTCACTCCAAAGCAGCTAGGTTGAGTCCCAGTGACGCAATTGGGCAAGAGGCACCCGCTGGCCGATCATTGGTGGCGCTGAATTCCCGAAAATTAAAAAGTGAAAGGGGGAGGCGAAAAAAAGCTTGAATAGATCATGCCGCAGGAGTAATTTTGCCGCTCACAAAAAATTAGAAGCAACAATGAGCGGAAATCTCACATTTACCATCATCAAGCCCGATGCAGTGCGCAACGGGCATAGTGGCAAGATCATCGACCAGATCATTCAAGCAGGTTTTCAAGTCAAAGCCATGAAAATGGTTTGGCTGAGCGATAAGACAGCAGGCGATTTCTACGGGATTCACCGCGAACGTTCATTTTTCAAGGACTTGGTGGATTTTATGACCAGCGGCCCATGCGTGCCGATGATCTTGGAAAAAACCAATGCTGTGGAAGACTTCCGCACCTTGATCGGCAGCACCAATCCTGCCAATGCTGCTCCCGGTACGATCCGCAACCTCTTTGCAAAGTCCATCGATGCCAATGCCATTCATGGCTCAGACAGCGATGAGAATGCCTTGATCGAAGGTGCATTCTTCTTTGCAGCAATGGATACATACTGATTCGTCGATCGCCGACGAAAATGTCAAGCGCCCGCTACCCGATGGGGAGCGGGCGCTTGACGTTTTTGAGCAGCTATGCTGGAATTGCCGATCGAGAGGCGCGATGCATTACAAAGTAGCTGGAAAATTGGAAGCCCTCCGAGGGGGAGGGCTTCCTTCTGCAAACTAACGAACGTAAAAAACAAACTTCTCTTATACAAAACTAGACACCCAAAACCTGGTGCTCCCCAAACAGGGAGCTATTTTTGAAGGAGTCCCCGCCTGCTCTTGTCCCCATGAACCAACTAGTAGATAGTCTCCAAGTTGGCAAAATGGCGGGAATCACGATGTGAATGCATCGCTTTTTTGGGCTTGCAATCTCTTGGACAACCAAATCTCAAAGATCTGATGCACAGCTTACAAAGGTTGTGCATTTCTAATGGTTGAACAAAAGTACAGATGAAGCACCGTGGATGGAAATCTTTTTGTTCGCCATTATTAGAAAGATAAATTTCTGCAAAACTACCATAATGTATATCCAATGTCACCAAAAGTCCCTACATTCAACCTTTTGAGAGAATCTTGAAACGGTTAATAGGGTAATGAGAAGTTCTGATTTTTTGTTTCGATTGATCAAATCCCTCAGCAAAGGAGATCGAAGGAATTTTAAGTTGTTCGCGCAGCTGCAGGATGGCGACAAGCAATATATCAAGCTGTTTGAGGCGATTGACAAGCAAGCTGAGTATGACGAAGAGCGCTTGTTGCAGCAATTTGAGGGTGAGAAGTTCACGAATCAGTTTTCTGTGGCCAAGAACTACCTCTACAACTATATCCTCAAGACACTCCATATTTTCAGGCGCGATGCCAAGACTGAGCTGAACGCGCTTTTGCATCAGGTGCAGATTTTGATGGGTAAAAACCTGTTTGAGCAAGCCCAAAAGCTACTGAGGAAGGCCAAGCACATGGCCGATCGGCAAGAGCGGTTTCCAGAAATGCTTGGCATTTTGGAAACTGAGCGGCTGCTCCTGCTCAAGCGGCAGCAGGCCAAAGAGTTTGAGAGCTTCATCGAATTGATCCAAGAGAGTGAAAAGCAGACGGTGGACAAAATCGTGAACTTGATGAACTATGGGCACCTTTATGACCGCGTTTATCGTGTCATGAAACGTTCCCTATCCATGCGGGAGCATGAGCAAGCTTCCACCATCGAGAATATCCTACAAAATCCCTTGATCCTGGATGCGGAGTTGGCACTATCGGTAAGGGCAGAGGTGAAGCGGCTTGAAGTGCTCACTGGGGCGACGCGGGTACTCAATGACGTGGAGGCACAACGTAAGCATTACCTGGACCTCGTCGCGACATACGAGCGCAATGAAGACATCCGTAAGGAAAAATCGCTGGCCTATATTGGAGCTGTGAGTAATCTTGGGATGATAGAATACCGGCTCGGAAATAAGCTCGAATCGATCCAATGTCTTGATAAGCTGCGCAAGATCCCGATAGAAAGCCAAGAGGAAGAACTGTCGGTGCTAGAGCGGTATTTCAAGTTCAAGCTTGGACTCTGTGTCGAAATGGGAGCCATAGAAGAAGGCAAAACGGTGATTGCCGAATTTGAGCGAGAGTACCCAACCCACGAAGCGAGCATTACAAAGTCCATAGAATTAAGCATTTTCTATGTAATCGCCCTGTTTTACGTTTCTATCGGTGAGCCCGCAAAAGGCTTAGACTGGATCAATCGCATCTTGAATGAACCCAAAACGGAATTGCGAACCGACTTGCAGGCCATGGCCAGAATACTCAACCTCGTCATCCACTACCATCTGGGAGACTGGGAATATTTGGAGTATGGAATCAAGTCTGCCACACGTTTTCTGAGCAATCGCGAACGCTTGTTCTTGTACGAGAAAACAATTCTGAAATATCTGCGTCAACTCTCCCTATTGGATCCTACTCGGTCCAAAGCCACGATCCTATTGCAATTCAAGGCTGAAATCGAGAAGGTCATCGAAGACAAGTTTGAGCAACAAGGATTGTCCCTTTTCAATGTACAAAAATGGATCGCTTCGGAAATCGAAGGAACATCAATGTGTTACATTGAAAGAGAGGGTCTGGGGCAAGGGCATGAAATGTGAGGAGATGGCGGCCTCCTGCGAGGCCGCCATTCCAAATATTACATACCGTCATCGTCTAGCAAGACATCCAGGATACCGCCATCAAACGTGATGACGTAGTGGGAACCTACCGCGATTTCGGTGATTTTCATGGCCTTAGTGGAGCTGTACTGGTGCCAAGCTTCGGCAATGGACATGTTCCAATGTGGTGATGCATGGCCTTCAATCAACAATTGCAAAGTCGCATCGGTGATCATTCTCGCATCAACCATGATAGGAGCCACGATAGCTTGTGGCTCAACATTCATTTTGGAAGCAGACATAGATGGTCCGCTCAGCAGCATCGCTGCAGAAATAAGGATAGAATTCAACATAATTTTCAACCAATTTAATTCAACAAATCCCGATGCTAATTTCTGCATCCATTTTGCTGCGAAAACTCATGCTTTCAACAAGATTTTTGCCATCTGTCAATTAACTTATACGCATGAGGGGATGATTTTAATATTAATTCGTTGAATTTCAGTAGTCTGGGGATTTTTTTGTGTGAATCAACCTCTCTGGTGCTGCCTACAACCTGTTTTTTTCATCTACTGAAAATCACCATTAATATTAGAAAATGATGCGTTCGTCCGATATCATCGCAGGTCTTGAATGCGTATTTTTCCCATTTTGTTGAAAACCCTAAATTTTTCTTACACTAAAATTTGGGCATATCTTACTAATTTGACCTTCTTGTAGGCAAGATATAACGTAGGAATTTGGTCAATTTTGTAAGAAATGGGTATTTTTTGACTTGCTAAGATTGTCAAGTACCGTGGTTTGGTTTTTCAATTCTATGGGCTTTAAGCGCTGAGACTAGCTTCCACGCTATGCGACTTGCTAGGTTTGAATCGGACTACGAGGCGAGGAGATTTGGTCAATGGCTTCATGGGAAATGTCTTAATTTACAGCAGTTTGTGCGTCATGAAGTGCAAGCTATTGGGCAGAGTACGTTCGTTTTTTGAGGAAAGATCAATGCAATGTTTCGCTGTGTGTGAGTGCATGACCTGGCGCGAGCAATATTGCTCGCATGAGTTTCTTTCTAACGATTTGCCAGATCAAGCAGCATTGCAATCCAGCAATAGATGCATCTAAGGACACCCTTGGCCAAGGTCTATGACCTTCCTAGGGTAGGTAGGTGCAAGTGATCCTAGTATGCCAAAAACAGCAAATCCCGCCAATTCTGCGGGATTTGCAACCAACTAAACCAAACTATGGAAATAATCTTTATATTTTTTGAGGAAGCCTTACGGATACCTTCTCTTGTTCTATGGAACGAATTTAAGCAAATACTTGCTATGAATTCGAAATGATTTCGATTAGTGAGGCAAAATAAAGCATCAGTTGCGGCAATTGGGCGATGTGCAAAAAAGTGAGCGTTACGTTAGAATCCAAAATTGCTCTTCACGACACCCAGCAAGTGGATGGCCGCAGTTTCAGATCGCAACCGGTTTTGGCCAAGCGAAACTGGTAGATACCCACCAAGTAGTGCCATGTCAAGTTCTTCCTGTGAAAAATCTCCTTCGGGGCCTATCAAAATGCTCGCCGAACTCACGGTTTGAAAAGCCTCTTGGTAAGTGGTGATCGGCTTTCCAAGCTCTGCATGTGCCACAAGTTTGAGGTCAGCCGTGGCTATTTCCATAGCCTGTTTGAGCGCCATGGGTTCATGAAGTTGGGGTAGCCGTGAGCGCATGCATTGCTTGAGTGCGGCGACCATGATCCGTTCCATGCGGTCGCGCCTAAATCCGGTCTTGACGGTGTGCTTGCCGATATAGGGCACGATGTCGGTCACGCCTAGTTCCACGGCCTTTTCAATAAGCCATTCAAATCGGTCGGGTTTGTGCAGCGGCGAGATCAGCAAATAGATACGCTGTGGCTTCTCGCCCCAATCTGCATGCCGCTCGACCACCTGCAGCTCCACCTGATCGCGCGACATCATGCGCACCGTGCATAGGAGCATGGCACCATCGCCATTTACGGCCACGATTTCATCGCCGATTTTTTTGCGCATCACCTTTATACAGTGGTGTGCTTCTTCACCTGTGAGGTAGGCGATTTCTCCAGTGGTTTTCTCAATATAGAATGGCGTCATAGCAATGCGATCTGGATAAATATAATTTTATTAACGATCCAAACTACCTAACTTTGGCGCTTTAATTCAAATTATTATTCAGAGACTCAATTAATTGATTATGAATGAGTTTGGTATTAAGTCTAAGGTTTTTGGTCTTGCTGCATCGGGCGTGAATGGCACCTCGACGATCTATTGGAACCTCGCGGTGCCGGAACTTGTAGAGCAGACACTAGCCCGAGGCGAAGGTATTTTGGCCAACAATGGCTCTCTTTGCGTGGCTACGGGCGAGTTCACAGGCCGTTCCCCAAAGGATAAATTCTGTGTCAAAGACGCCAACACGGAGGACGTTGTTTGGTGGGGAGAGGTAAACACGCCTTTTTCTCCTGAGAATTTCGCAAAACTCAAAGCCAAGGTCACTGTTCACCTAGGTGGTCGTGACTTGTGGGTGCGCGACTGCTACGCTGGCGCCGACACCAATCATCGCATCGGAGTGCGCGTGGTCAATGAAGCGCCTTGGTCCAACATTTTTGTTAACAATCTCTTCATCCGGCCATCGGCTGCAGAGTTGGAATCCTTCACCCCCGACTGGACGATTTTGTGTGCGCCAAGCTTCAAAGCCGATCCTGCCGTGGATGGCACGCGCCAGCACAATTTCACCATCATTGACTTCACCAACCGCACCATCCTCATCGGTGGTAGCGCCTACACTGGCGAAATCAAAAAGGGCATTTTCACGGTGATGAATTACCTGTTGCCGCTCAAAGGCTTCCTTTCCATGCATTGCTCCGCAAATATCGGAAAAGAGGGTGATACGGCGGTCTTTTTTGGTCTTTCGGGCACCGGTAAGACGACTTTGAGCTCAGATCCACTGCGCAACCTCATCGGCGACGACGAGCACGGCTGGACACCAGATGGCGTGTTTAACTTCGAAGGTGGCTGTTACGCCAAGTGTGTGGACCTATCTCAGGAAAAGGAGCCTCAGATTTGGGATGCGGTCAAGTTTGGAAGCCTTGTTGAGAACACCAAGTTTATCCCTGGCACCCGCGCCATCAATTTCTTGGATATCTCTGTGACTGAAAATACGCGTGTTGCATATCCGATTCACTACATCAACAATGCGGTGGAGCCGAGCGTTGGTGGCATTCCAAAGAATATCTTTTTCCTCACGGCAGACGCATTTGGGGTATTGCCTCCCATCTCACGCCTCACGCCTGGCCAAGCCAAATATCAGTTTATCTCTGGCTATACCGCCAAAGTCGCTGGTACAGAAGCTGGTGTAAAGGAGCCATCCGCAACCTTCTCGCCTTGCTACGGTCAGGCTTTTCTGCCGCTGCACCCAACGAGATATGCAAAGTTGCTCGGCGAATTGCTCACCAAGCACCAAGTGAACGTATGGTTGATCAACACGGGCTGGTCAGGTGGCCCCTACGGCGTCGGTGCACGTATGAAGTTGTCCTACACACGTGCCATGATCACTGCGGCGCTGGAAGGCAAGCTCGACGACGTAGGCTATTCACAAGACCCGCTTTTCGGCTTCTCAATTCCCGAAACCGTGCCTGGCGTGCCCACCGAGATCCTTACCCCACGCAATACATGGGCAGACAAAGCTGCCTATGATGCCAAGGCAAGTGACCTCGCCAACAAGTTCAACGCCAATTTCAATAAGTACAGCGAGTTTGCTGATGCTGAGATGATTGCTGCAGCTCCAAAGGTGCTGCAAGGCTAATTTGAGCAAGGTATCGCTTCAAAAAAGCCGCCCCGATCAATTGTCGGGGCGGCTTTTTTTGCCCTCAACAATAGCGCATTTCAATGGTTATGAGATTGGAATGCATTTGCATTGCAAAATTCCATAATTTAGCCACCCTATTATGGCAGTTGACCTTAAAAAACGTACGGAATTCTTCATCAAAGATCTCCATGCCCGCGAATCGATGCGGCTTGGCTGGTATCGTCAATGGGGCGTAGATGAAGAGCAATTGCAATATCTCCGCGAACGCAAGGCCAAGCATGCCGCGTTTCTGAAAGATTTACTGCGCCGCAGAGGCATCAACCCTGCTTGGTATGCACGTCCGTTTTACATTGCAGGCAATATTTTTGGTTTTTTCTCTGCTTTTTTCCCTGAAGTATGGGTCGCCAAAATCGAGCACACGCTGGAGTGGTGGATTCTGATGCGCTACCGCGAATACTTCAAAAAAATGCGTTTGGATCTCAATCTCAGATCGATGATCGAGGCAATGCAAATGAAAAGCATGGGTCACAACGAGCCAGGTCCTGATGTGATGCGCCTCCTAGAGGAGATCATTTTGGAGGAAGAAAACAAGCAACGCGCATCGATCGGCTAGTGTTTTCCGGGCTTAAGGGCGTCGCTTTTTCAAAGTCTTGATTGGAAACGATTGTCGGCCTACTAGGTAAGTGCCTCATCGTACCATGTTTCCATTTGAGCAGCAGTTCTCGCAGGTGCATGGTGTTCCAAGATATGGCGGTATGCTGCCTGTCCCTTGGTCATGATTTGGTCTGGTGATTGCAGAATACCAGTCATGGCTTCCAAAATACCCGTCTGCAAGTGCCTCGAAAACGAAAGGCGTTGAGCCGATGTTTGCAAAATTGCATTGCCTAGTCGGTCTTTGGCTGTAGGAATGATCCAACCGCGGTCGATGCCATTGATTTCGGGCAGGGCCCGGATGTCAGTACTCAGGAGGGGGCATCCTGCGGCCATGAATTCAAGGGCTGAGTATCCGTAGGTGTCTGCCCAAGTCGGGAGCAAACCCAAATCGGCGTTTCGGCACAATTCCATCACTTGCAATGTGGGTAGTTGGTGATGAAGTTGAATGTGTTGGGGATGCTTTTGAATGAGCCGCATTGCGGCAATGAGATCGTCATGGGTTGATTGGCTTGCATAGTCACCGTAATGCATACTCGAGACGATCGAGAGGTGGATTGGGTGATTTTGTTGGATCAGGATGTCAAATGCTCGCAGGAGTTCCAAGCCTCCTTTTCTGAAAAAATCGGCACCAACGAAAAGACATTTGAGCACAGATTTCGTCGCCAGGCGCTGATTCAGCTTAGCATCCAAAGCGTTTGCATCCAGCAAGGGTGCCTGAGGCGGTTGCAATACGGTTACCTTGCGATTGATCGCCTCAGCAAATGCAGGATGATCCTCCAAAAATATAGATTGAATTTGTCGCGTACAATCCGAGAGGGCGATCAAGCGTTTACAGGCATCTCCTGCAAGATGGCGCAGTCCCCAATCTATGCGCTTGCCTCCGTAGGAGGCCCAGCGTGGTAAAAATGTTTCAAATGTGCTCAACCAAGGCTTACGCCCAAGGCTAATCCCATTGAAAAAGTGCAGCAGGTCATAATTGGCGATTCCAGCATCCCAATGTAGCCAGGGATAATAGGTATGCATCTTGCCACGCAGCTTAAAATGCAAATAGTTGGGCCCACGAAACGCGTTGCGACAGCGCACGACGCGATACCGCTTCATCGGCAAGCCCGCGATATTGCGTTCATTGGCGTAGCCGCCATGGTTGGTGCCGACAATCCTCATGAGCACCTACCGCACGTAGGCTGCAAAATCCTTACATTCCTTGATGAGACCTTTGTACAGGCTAGTCTTGCGATAAGTGCTTTTGAGCAATGCAAAGCCCTTGCGGTAGTCATTGAAGTTCTCTGCACCATCGATATAGGCTTGATTCAGCTCGCATTTGGCCATCATAAATACCGCCAACGCTGCAAATTCTTTGTCTTTTGCAGCTGAGAGTGCCTTGGCGTAGTAGTCCCTAGACAGGGTCATGTCCACATTTTCTTCAAAGGTGTCGATGTTGAATGTAAAATACTCATCGTTCACACCCAACGAATACCAGCTTCCGCCACTGCGGTAGTAGTCTTTGGCTTGCCATGCCGGCCCGAAATAGGTGGTATTGTAATAGGCATTGCCGAGTTGCAAATAGGTCTCTGCGGCTTGATCGGGCATACTGATCGCTTTTTGTTGCAATCCCACCACCATCTCTGCATAGCTGAGTTTGTTGTATTTGCCCTTGCCACAATTCGTGCAATGGACGACGTCTGTCTTGGCTGTCTGGAACGGATCGGCTACCAATTGAAACTGATCTGACTTGCGGTAGCCCTCTGATATCTTTTGGAAAACTTTGATTGCTTCAGGCAGCAAATTGCGTCCCAAGAGGCCAGTTCCCTTGAGGTCTAGCAGGAAATCGTCGGTGCGACCTTCGCTATTGATACGTTTGAGGAGGTCTTTTTCGTAGAGTGTCTTGTCTTCTTTGGCATTGAAAGCGATCATTTCATTGACCAGATCCATATTGATCGGATAGTTGTAGAGGTCATAGGTGCGGTTACGCGCCAGCAAGGCTTTGGCATTCTCGCCTTGTGCCTCATAGAGCCATGCAAATGCATCGTCTCTGAAACGACCCAATTCCTCGGCCTGCGCCTCACCGATCTTGGCGCTGAGGTTGGTAAAGTCCTTGTAAATCGAATTTTCGAAGGAGCGGTCCACGGCTTTGGCACCGCCGATCCTGAATACCAAGTCGAGGAGCTTTCCCTTGACAGCACCGTCGCCAGTGAGCGTCGCCTGCCTTGTGGCCAAACTTGCCGCTGCGCCTTGTGTATCGCCGTTCAAGAACTGTAAATAGATGCTCGCAAGCTCCCAAATATTGCGATCGTGCATTTTACCACTCTGCAATACGCGGATCACGAAGTCGTGCAATTCGGTGGCGCTACCCTTGGAAAGGCGCTTATATACAGGGATATCCTTGGAGTAAGGCGATCCAAGCAACTCATTTTCCAACTTGTTGATCTCGCGGAGCAAAAGCACGTCGAGCAGGGTGCTTCCAGGATCCAATTCATGGATATGCTGCATGTCCTCCATCGAGATGGCATTTGCAGAAAATGCACGCAGGAAATAGACCACCGACATTTCGTGGTTGTTTTTGCATTTGGATTGTGTAGCCTCCCAGATTTCGTCTGAGAGGATACGCCAGCCATACCAAGCTTGGATGCGGCGCGATGGGCACTCGTCGAAGACCCTGGAGAATTGATACGCGGCCTCTGCCTCCAGCTCCTTGGCGCGCAGGCAGCCTGCATAGTGGGCTTGTGACCAGCTGGCGATCAGTTTGTCACCCGAGACATTGGGCAATACAAGTCTTTGGTAGGTTTCGATTGCAGCCTCGGTTTGGTCGCTGTATTGCTCCAAGCGCAGCGCTTGGTATGCATACCTAAGTTTGAGGAATTGATCAGGGGCATTTTTGTTGCCAAGTTTGGCGGCATTGATGATGGGTTGAGCGCCCTCTAGATTGCGCTCTTCCTCCGACCAAGGATCGTAGGCAAATGTGCACAAGGGTTGCGCTTGATGGGCGAGGATCAAGTAATCCAGGACTTCGCGGCGCTTGTTCACTTTCCAATCCTTGGCAATGGCATTGTTCGCGATTTCAACTGGTAAGGCCCTCCCTTTGGTGAGTCCTTCCTTGATGCTCTCAAGCATGTCCAGATCGTAATCATAGACGAGCAAACGAATGTCAGCTGTTGGGATGTCTGAACCCAAATAAGTCTTCCAAGATGCAAGATTCGCTGATTCTGAGGTTTTGTCGTCGAGCAGCTCATAATCATAGAGCCGATCAAATGTGAAATGGAATGGTTTGTAGGCATCCAGCGAGGCGTAGTCAGGCTCAAAGAAACGATAAAACGCTCCTTCCCAATCCTCCGACCAAGCACATGCACTCACGGTCGAAAACGTACTCAATACCAAGGCAGATAGGGCTAAGCTAGCAAAACGAAAATGATTCCAATTCATGGAGGCAAATTTAGGTAATCCGAAAAGATTCGAGATAAAAAATCGGAAATATTTCGTGGTGGCGCTTAGATCCTTTTTGTCATGAAAGCCATACCATTTGCGGCCACGTACTTTACTTGGCCGCCCTATTGGAACTCCTTAAATACAGAGTCCAATGTCTCAAGTTGGTAGTAACCAATCGTCAATGAATCAAGGTGATACAAGGAAACGCTACGCGTATCAATAGGCAATCGTTCACCCAACAGGTCTGCGGCCTCCATCAATGCGCGCGGAGTCACTTCCTCAAAACGGATTTGATCGCCGACATAGAGGTAGTGACCACCGAAATAGTGACTGCTATCTACGCGCAATTCGTTTTCTGAGATTTTGGAAAGCCATGGGATGTTTTCTGCGGTGTTGATCCTCATGTTGTTGAGCAATTTGATCGGATGCCCATTGCGTATAAGTACACCCCAAGCAAAAATGGGTAGCGCCGCGTCGAGCGGGAGCACATATTGATCGAGGTTGCCGAGGTAGAGTTTGCCCTCAGCAATGTCGAGAATGGAATTGTCTTCCTGCGGATTGTCGAGGTCTCCCATGTTGTAAAACATGAGCATCCCCCGATCTACAGGTGGCACGCCGGTCAATTTGGGATACTTCAATTGGTGTAGGCGAATCGTCGCCGAGAGCGTGATATCCAAGCTGTCGAGACGCTTTCCCAAGTGCGTCAACAAGGTAAAGTAGGCTGCGCGTGTACTTTCTGTCCAGTCACAGTCGATTTGCACTTCCTGTGGTGGCGGCAGGGTCTCCGGGTGTAAGGAAAAGATGAGCCGATAGATCTTATCTGCCAATGCAGGGCAATTGGCTTCGCCTGTCTTTTGGATAGCGCGGTTGGTAATGAAGACCGTGGGGGTCACTTTCTGCTCAGGAATCTCCGCAAAATCCACACGTGCTTGCGGCTGAGCCTGACCGGCATCCTCAGGCCAATCGACATCAAAATATTTGATGTAAAGCTTGACGACGCCAAGTTGTTTTAAGCTTTGTTTTTCTCCTGCCGAAGGTGAGAAACGCGTTTTCCAGTGGTAAAATGAAGGCGCAATGACCGAGCTGTCATGGCCACAAGCGGCGATCAGCAATAGCCCCATCCATCCCCACCAGTACCACTTCCAATTCATCTTATGATCACGAGTCTTTGACTTGGGTAGCGTCCTTGCTCCCCTTGAATTTGTAGCAAATATACACCTTGTGCAACATTGGTAAGATCTAACTGCAAATCGGAGTCACCTTCGAGTACGCCTGAATGCAAGGGTTCACCAGACACATCAATTACTTCATAGTTCAACTGCATCGGCGAAGGGTTCATGATATAAAAACGGCCATTGTTGGGGTTTGGAAATATCTGGGGGAGGAGTGGAGGCGATGTCGCGACACCGATTGTGTTGGCGACCGTTACTGAGTCACAGCTTTGCTCCCAACCGCAGCCTGCAATCAGGCTTTGAAAGCAAACGTAGTACGTGCCTGCTTGGGAGTAAGTATGCAAGGGATCTTCGGTGCTATCTATCCCACCATCACCAAAATCCCAAGCCGATTGCATGCCGTCGCCTAGCATACCGTCAAATTGAAGGCTCAGGTTGCCGGCCGCTGTCCATGTAAACTGAGGGCCGATTTTTGCATCTACAACTACGGTGCTTGAGTAAGCCGTACAGCCCTGTGAGTCTGTCGTTTGCACGTAAAATGTGTCACTCACCGTTACGCGGCGAATTTGGTTCGTGTCGCCATCGGTCCATAGATAATTCGTAAAGCCAGAGCCACCATCCAGCAAAAAGGTATCGCTAGGGCATATCTGCACCCGTTGAGGGCCAGCGAGATCGTAAAAAAACTCTCCGCAAGATCCTGGATGGAGCCTCGCGAGATAGGTCTGTTGGCCCATGGGCGCAAATGACGTGCTGTACCCAAAAATGAGATAGTCACCATTCGCGGTTTGCTCAAAATAGCGGGGCATCTCATGCCCTAGGTGGCCCACACGGTGGATTTGAGTAACGGCGCCCAAGCTGTCTAGCCTGAAAATTGCAATGTCATGGTCACGGGCCAGTGGCCCATACCCAACATCGACCGAGCTGACAAAAGTATAACCCCCCCATCGATCTTCAATCACTCCACGGGCAGTGCGAGACTCAAATCCAATCCCCAAATAGTGTTGCGTCCATAGCGGATTGCCCTGTGGATCGAGACATAGGAGATAATTGTCGAAGTCTCCAGGCTGTATCCATCCCATAATGAGGATATTCCCTTGCGCAGTCACCTTTGGTACGGATCCGCCCGTAGGAAATACCTCCAAATAGTTTCGCGTCCAAACAGTATCTCCCGCTGAATCAATTTTGGCGACCCAAATATTTGAAAAGAAGGGGCTCCCCCCCGTCGTCGTAAGGATATAGCCGCCATCGCTTGTTGGTGCAGCCATAGTACCACCTTCAAATCCTGGTCCTCCATAGGTGTTGCGCCAAAGGAGGTTGCCGACCGAGTCGATGTGCATTACGAGCATATCATAGCCATTGGCCGAGGTATATCCGGTTATCACGAAACTACTGTCTGGGCGCAAGAGCACAGTATAATTGCCTTCGGTACTGAGGGTGTCAGCATATACCTTCATCCAAATCGAATCTCCACGCAAGTCAAATTTCCATGCCAAAATATCACGGTTTTGGGTACGGGTCGTACCTGTGGCCAAGAAACCACCGTCCAGTGTTTCAGTGATAGCACATAGGTCCAATGGTTGTGAGATGCGTTTTGTCCACAACGTATCTCCATTGAGATCGAGTCGCATCAGCCAGGAATCGAGGCCAAAGGTGCCCATCGCGATCATGCCGCCATCCCGCGTATTCCTCACTTCGCAACCGTCGTCATAAGGGCCTCCCCAGGTTTTCTCCCATAGCACTTGTGCTTGGCTTACGCAGGCAGATAGTGCTAGACAAACGATCAACAGAAGTGGTCTTTTAGAACGCATGTTTTAATATAGCAACAAATTTCAAGCAGAACGCCTACTGGCAATCGTTTGCATGATGATTTGCAAGGATTTACCTTCTCTAAACTGAAAAAACTACATGGTAGGCACTTTCATAAAGGCATTGCGATTTTGAGCGATTAGCAGCGACAGCTCAGTGGCTTCGATGGGGCCTGCTTGACGAAACCCATGATGGTCGGGTATTTCCTTCTAGCGAGAAGAGACTTCGTGACGACGGTTATTCGATTCAAGGGGATGCGAGCAAAGTTCTTGGCCGACATATCCATCTCGATCGGCAACAGGGTCGATGTTTCCCTTCCCAGGCAGGATTGTGGAGATGTCTTGTGCATCTCGATCGGCAATAGGGTCGATGTTTCCCCTCGCAAGTAGGATTGTGCAGATGCCTTGTTCATGAATGATGCCTCCTTCACTCTCCCAGTTTGGAATCATTTGAGTGTGTAACAATCTAGGGGAGACCAATAAAAATTGCTGAGTCCGAGGCCTCTGGCCGAAGGACGATCGACCGTTTGCCTCCGGCCTAAAACGCTCAAAATCGGCGATTTCAGTTGATTCCGCCGGAGGCAAACTGTCTATGCCCTCCCGCTTTGCGAGGACGCAGTGCGGCAGGATGCCGCGGGCTCCCCCAATTTGTTACACACTCGAACCATTTCGAGATCTGAAATTCTTCGCCAAATTTAACGGGGCTACGCATGATGGTGCAAATCCAGTGAGCATGTTGTATGCCTCAAAGGAAGCCAGATATATCGCATCTTACCCGCAAATTGGCGGTATCCTCAACCAACCGATGGACATCTAAAATGGGGAGCAGAAAAGGGGCGATGCCAATCCGGTCGGTTTTCTCATAGAGCAATCCTCTTGCGGATCCTATCGTAATGCTACCTAGCTTCAGTAGAAACGCGCGCGGCAAGATCACGTCTTTTGCTCCTGCCAAATAAATTTGATTCCAAACCTGATCCTCAATTTCGAAAAAGCAAAACACATTCAATTCAAGCAACGGCTGTTCAGGCGATCGATAAGCAAGGCTCAGGCTAGCGACTACCACACGCCTACTTGGCTCGACAGACCAGTGCAATTTTGCGGCAACCGACAGCCCCGTATCCGTAAGCGGGAGCTGACCTCGAAGCTCAAAGTCTGCGACAAGCAGATCGACGAGCCTAAATTCAATGTCTTCCTTCAAAATAGTCATGCGGTGCAGTGCATTGTTTGTCGCGAAAAGTGTACAAACTGCTTTGACACACGTACTGGGCTAGAATCGCTACCTAGATAATAATCGACTGAAACAGATGGGTTGAATTGGGAGGCGCCGACACGTCGATGCTCGCCGACAAAGATCGTCATGAGTGGTATTCCTAGGGCTTTTTCCAGCTTGGTAATCGTCTCAAGGCTCAGATTTTCTGCACCTTTCACGATTTTGTTGATGTATTGTGGCGATACTTCAATGCGCTCTGCAAGAATCTTCTGACTTAATTTTTGCGAACGAATTGTGCGCAATACCTGAATGGCAATGGCAGCTGATTTTTGGCGCCATCCATCCTGTAATTGCCGATTGAGTGCCTCATTATGCCACTCGCTAGTGTCTGCTTTCTCGGCAACCAATGCTTTAAAGCGTTCCATATTTCCTTGCTTTTTCATTTTTTCATCCTCCGCTTTTTTCGATTTAGGGTTTCTGCTCAAGATATTGATCCCAAAAGAGGTTCCGAGTACGCACTGGTACAATGCTCGGCGTAATTTTTTCTGATCTTGACAATTGAAAATCTAAACTACAAGCTCCCGAAATCCATCCAGATCTTCAATTCCTTCACTTCTCAAGTATGCGCGAGCTTCTTCCATTCGCCGCAATTGTTCCAATGTATGTGGCCGCTCTTGCATTGTTCGGCTCAACTTAATCGCACTACCTACCACGAGATAGCATCCTTGCTCGATTTTGATCGCATAGATTCGCAACCAAGTATTACGAGCAGGTCCTTTGGCTTTCCGTTTGCTCAGTGGCAGCGCCCGAAATTCCTGGTCATGCAACGAAACGAATAGGCTATCGAGGTCCGGAATACTACCCTCATTTTCTGGACGGCAAAGGCTCAGTAGCCGAGATTCCATGGCTTTCGCTTCCTCAATGGTTGCCCATATTGCTTCTTCTACGCTGCCCAATCGATAAAATCCATGTTGTAGGTCTTCCCGATTGCTTTCAAAGAACGCTTCTAGGTATTCAATATCCTGCCAATTGGAGAAGGCTTTGGAAAATTCATCTTTGTTTTCTCCATCCCGCTTCACTCCCCACAATTTCTCCCCAAAGATACGCACAATTTTCATGTTATCAACCCACAGGTTTATTTTCCCCTCTTTTTTCCTCACTACCCAAAACTGAAGTGGTTAATTTCAATAGCAAATATACAAACATAATTTGCTAAATGCAATTCTTGAGAGCTTTTGTTTCTGGTCGGCTCTCGATTTGGCGGGAATCGAGGGTTTTTGTCTATTTTGGCAGCATGGAACCTCTAGTGCAAAATGATCTCGCCTTGGTGATTTGGAATTTTTTTCAGGTAAATCGTGATATCATTTTGTCCAAGGTCAAGGTAGGCCCTGGTGTATATCAAGAGGTTGCAGTTCATGAACTAAGGGTTGCGACAAAAAAAATTCGCGCTGTTTATCGCCTCTGTCAAGAAATATCAAAAGGAGATTTCAAAGCCAAGTCCGAAATGACCGAGCTACGCACGCTTTTCAGGGCGGCAGGGACCTTGCGTGAGCTTCAGGTGGATCAAATCGTGCTGGAGACCTATGAACAATTGCATTTGGCAAGCTATTGCAAGCTTTCAAAGTTACTTTTGAAAGAGCGAAGGGCTGCTTCCCCTCGATATCAGGCCGCAAGAAAAGCTTTTCAGCAAAAGAGTTTCGCATCGCCAACAAAAAAAATCGCCACCTTGCTTGAAGATACTTCGGCTGATGCCCTCGCGGAAGCAGTAGTTCGTCTTGCGCAGTCACGACTCGAGGAGGCATTTCAAGCAATGCCGTTGGGTTATGAACCTGAGCTGATCCACAAGGCGCGCATCTATTTAAAGGAGGCGATGTATCTTATCGGTCTTTTGCATAGCGCCAACCATCGTTCGGATTTTGATACGCAGCGATTGACCGATGCCAAATTTGCCGCAGAAATTGCTGGTGATTGGCATGACCGAGAAGTCTTTTTTCAATGGCTACAAATTCAACTAAGATCGCAGACGACCGTCCATAAGGTGGAAAAAAATTATTCAATTTTGTTGCAAGATCTAAATGTAAACACGCGCGGACTTGTCAAACGGTTTCGAGAGGCAATGCAAACGATGCATTCGCCAACCAACTCAAGCCCCAAAGCCGGGCAATGATATTGTGACGATTTTGTCCCCGATTTGCAAAGCCTCTACGACATCCATTCCCTCGATCACATAGCCGAATATCGTGTAACGCCCATCGAGGTGTGGCACGGAACAATGTGTGATAAACCATTGGCAGCTCTCGGTATCTTTACCTGCCGATGCCATACCGATCGCCCCGGTACTGTAGTGCAGTGGTGCCCACTCAGACCGTATGGTCGCAGGCGTGCTGCCCCAACCGTCCCCGCGCGGGCAACCGCCTTGGGCGACAAAGGAGGGAACCACACGGTGCAGGCGTTTACCATTGTAAAAACCTGATTGGACCAATTTTACAAAATTGGCGACTGAGCCAGGCGCATCCTCCACGTTCAGCCTTACGACCACTTTGCCACGATTGGTGGTGATCATTGCCGTCTGCCCGCTTGGTAGCCCGCGCACCAACGCCCAATCGATGGGGTTTTGAAAGCCCAATTTGTGCGGTTCGACTTCCTTACCATCGATTATGGCGATCGCTTTTAACACGCCATTGTAGGCTTCGATCTCATCTGGCAGATGCAGTTTTTTCAGCGCGGAGTCCAAAAACTCCGTCTTGGTGATTTTGGATACAAACCCAATAGGGGCATTGGCGATGTGCTCTGCACACATCGCGACCAAGCCAGGATCACCTGTGCGCACTACTTGTTGGATGTTTTGAAGGACTTCGCGGTCGCTAGGGCCAGATTTAGTGAAGAATCCAAGGTATGCCTCAAGGGCGTAAGTCGAAACTACGGGTTCATTTTTGAGGGCAATAGCGACGATGCGACCGTGCTGGGCGGCATCTTGCCCCAAAGCAACGTAGAGCGCAGCTTGCTCATAAAGTTGGGCGCTAGCCATCAGTGAATCGATACAATGTCCCACGAGCGTCGTGCCGCCTACATCATGTTTGGCGTAGGCCAGTTTCATCGCCTGCTTCAGCAACAGCGCACGCGGCCTCCATGCCGATACACTACGTGCCAGAGTCAGCATTGTGCCGTAATCACCTTTGGAATGTTCTTCAAGGTACTCTGCCGCTCCCACTGCAACTTGTTCGGCAGTAGCATGCACAGCCTCCATCGCTACCGCACTCAAGTCGTGTACCGATCCCGCACCACGAAATGCATTTGCGCGGGTCATTGCTGACTCGCTGCTATCGGCGACGATTTTGCGCAATGCCGATGTACAGGCTGTGTCGCTACAACGTGCAAATGCCCGCACAAGTTGCTGGCGCACATCATCGTCCTGGATGGTCTGCATCGGTTGGAGGAGCAAGGCGGGTTCAGCAATTGGGCCAGCCTCGGCTACACGACCGAGAAATGCAGCGGCATATAGTTGGGCAAGCGCGTCCTTTTCCTGCAAGATATCCAATGCAAATCGTTGCGCGCCGACGGGCACCCGCTTGCGCAGGCCTGCACGGTACACCGCTTGCATCAGTGCACCTTGGGTGCCATCGGGGAGGGCATTATCGGCATACATCGCCAACGCGATTGTGAGTTGTTCTTTCGTGCCAGCTTTGCCCAGCGCCTCACCAACTCGCAATTGTGTTTTGCCCGTGGTATGGGTCATTGCATCGATCAAGTGACCGGCAAATGTGCTATCTCCAAGCTGTCCGATCGCCCATGCGGCGGCGCCGACAACCTCAGAGTCACTTTCTTCGAGCATTTCTTGAAGCCTTGGCCCGGCTTTGGCATCTTGTACTGAGCCAAACACCTGTGCGGCTTCTTTCCTGATACTTGCACTGCTATCGTCGAGGTAGGGCAGCAGCGAGTCGGTCGCGCGGCGGTCGGCGAGGTCGTAAATGCGAAGGATCGCTGGATTGTCGAATTTATTGATCGGTTGAGGGGCTTCCTGCATTTCGGAATTCTCCCGGCCACCATTGCCACAAGAGCTGAGTGCCATCAAGGCAGTGACGCACAAAACACTTATTTTTTGATTCATAGCAAGACGAATGTAGGAATTTCTCAGTTATCGGACAGCCCTCGCCATCATCGCTTTTCAAACCAATCCCTGACCAATTGCTCGGCCGGCTTTCCAAGAGGAGTGAATCCCATCGGGTCATACCGTGCATCGTCCATGTAGGCTGGCCACTTCCAAAGGTAAATGCCACGAAACCAGTCCTTTCCTTCCAGTCCAGCAATCATGGCCTTGTAGCATGCAGCTTGGCAGGTAGTGTCTGTCTTGCGACCATCGGCCTCGGCATGTGGATTGGCCCAGGGTGTCGTGCAGCTCCTAAAGCCGATCTCCGTAAATAACACTGGCTTTTTAGTTGCGAGGGCCACTTTTTCAACCGTTTGCACCACTTCTGCAAAACCTGCATCGAGCTCTTTTTGCTTGGGATTGTCCTTTTTGGAAATCGGATAATAGCAGTTAACCGCGACGTAGTCCAGCGCGTCCCAAAACTTGCACTGTTCAAATTCCTCACCCCAATTGGCGGCGTAGGTCATTTTCCCATGGTAGATGCCGCGCAACTTGCCGATCATCTTGCGCCAATCATCGGGGCGTTGCAAGGTCGCCTTGCTAAACTCCACACCGATGCACAAGGTCTCTACCTCATACAACTCTGCCATGATGGCATAGTGGCGAATCCAGCGATAATAGCGGTCAAAGAAGAGTAGCCAGTCATCTTCGTTTTGCATCGCGACCTCACCCGTCCAATCATTCCATGGCCAAACCTGTGGTTTGATCATGACAGATATGCCCGATTGGCGGGCGCTCCAGATGCAGTGCACGATGCTCTCGTCGTTTTCTGCACCAGCGCCTTCTGAAAAATCCAGCCATGAGGGTGCGTGGACATCTTCCATGCCGGCATAGGGAATGATCGCCACTGCATTGCAGTGTAGGGATTTAGCGGTATAGTCGATCGATTTTGTTGCCTCAGCAGACAGATAGCCATTGAAAACCTGATAGCCTTCGTGGGCAAAATTGAAGGCTTTTTGAAACGATGTCGAAGCCACCGATGGGGTAGAGTTCGGCGCCGCAGAGGGAAGTGCTTGCAGATAGCCGTTAAATCCGGCATCGAGGCCTGTCAATCGCGTGGGTACAGGTTTTTGATAGAACTGTAGGAAGCCTTGAGCGCCCCAGGTCTTCACCAAATAGGTGACCAATGCCGCCGACATACATTCCTTTAAGTAAGGTGACTCATGTGCCCAAGTTTCGGCATCTAGCATTTCGGCGATGGGAAGTCGCGCGCCACCCTCCCAAAATCGCTTTGCCCACGCAGACCAGCCGTGCCGATGCCAATGTGGTGTCGCCATTACAGACAAGCCCAGCTCTAGTTGCGGCATTTTGGCAACGCCTAAGTGTTGGCGAATCAGCCATAAATTAGTTGCTTGGTTGGAGCGCCCTGCATGCTCGGGATGCACCACCAAATGCAGGCTGCTATCGCGTTCATCAAGGGAGGCCGCTTGAGTATCCCCGGTCGCAAGGCCTTTGAGCTCTGCCGAAGGATACAAGTGGATTTTTGCCTTTTCTTTCTCCAAATCCCAGCCAAACATCGTGCGCAGATCGGTCCAAGCCTGCTGCAACTCGGCACCGATGGAATCGCCGACTGCCGTCGAATAGGCAGATTGGTGGTCGTAATACTGAATGTTGTCTATTTCGGCCTTGAGTGCGCCATCATGCCCGAAATCCCAATGCGTTTTTTTTCCGATTTTCCATTCCTTGGGATCAGATTCATCAAAAAACCCCATCACTTTACGACGGCCTGCATCATGAAGTTGATAGCCCCAACCGCTGATCGCAAACCAGAAAAATGGCTGCTCAAATGATTTTTGCAATTGCTGATAGATATCTGTCTCACGCATGCCTGTGGTCAAGCTGAGCGGTAAGTTGGGTGCTAGTGGATTGGGGTAAAAGCCAATGCTGAGCGTCGTATGGTCGCCGTATTGCTGCCGATTAAATTCTAGGCTCTGCTCGGTGACATTGAATGGCAACTGGGGGAGGACGCGTCGCAAGACTCCATTGTTTTTGGGTGTGCCAATGAGGTAGAGTGGCATCTCATGTAGCTCAGCATCGGTCACCTCGCGGTCACTGCGCACGACCACGATCATGCGCGACTTTTGCTGACTCATGCCCACGAGCAAATCTTTGTACTGCATCGCTGCAACGGAATCCCCTGTGCCATAGACGAATAGCATCTTGCCTGCATTGCGGTAGGCTTCTATGAGTCCGTCGCGGCTCATGCCTTCTGGTACCGTTTTGCCGATGGCCTCGCGGCCTTGGGTTGTGCAGGATAGCAGGATCATCAGCAGCAATGAAGCAACGATCCCCTGCAATTGGTCACGTCGATGAGGGATTTTTCCGAGCATTCTTTTCATGTTTTAATTGGCATCCACATAACGAGAGCTGTATTCCAGGGCCTTGCATAGCAGGCAACGGTTTACCAGGCACTTCAGCGCTGCTTCAATCTTTCAATCACCACTGCTTCAAATCGTTTCCGCAAATAATCCTCGGGCTTTTCTGTTTTTTCGCCCGCGGGCAAGGCTTCGCAGTTGTGCGTCTCCATGTGTAGCAAATAGAGTCGGCTGCCCTTGCCGTGACCCTGCAGTTTCAGCAAGGCGGGCACAGCGGTGCATTGGAGCTTGTTTTCACTGTTATCCAGCTCAGACCGCAAGGTGAACCGATACCTGAAGATACCGTCGGGGTTCACGTACATGCTGTCGATATTGGGAATCTGGTATTCTCTGATTTCATCGATGAAAACGCTGTCGTCGATCTGCGCATAGATGGTGTCGCAATAGGTTTGCGTATCGGTGTTGTGATGAAGGTAAATGCGCTGCTCTCCTTCCTGCTGGAATTCATTCGCCTTTTCATGCAGCAGGCTCAACGGCGGATTGTCCCGTTGATCTTCGACAGAGATCATATTCAGCCGTCTCACGACTTCAGATGGAGCGATCAGGAGGTCATATTTTGCATCAAAATCAAAGTCATTGGTGTAGCTCGTTGCGCAAAAAGCAAAAATTGACAGGCACAGCACGAGTCCCTCGGCGATTTTGTGGATTGGATGTGGAATGACCAGCTTTGGCCTTAATTCTCTTGATCTCCATTCTGCCAGTGGCAATACCAGCAACGCAGCCCAATCTCCATAGTCAAGTACGCGATGCAGCGGCAAAATACCTGCTCCATTCCATGCATCCAAGAGTGGCATCACCAAGGGTGACTTCCAAAAGGCAAACCCGATTGCCAAAAACCAAGCCACACCTGTTGCACGACTAGGAAGAAGGCGCATCCCTATCCAAGCAACGGCATATAAGCCAGCAAAATCGCTGAGTTTACCCGTCCAAAAATTGTGGAATGCAGCCTTCAAGACATGGTCATTGAGCAGCAGTAAGGCCAATGCCCCCAAAAAGGCGGGATCCAATAACCTACGCAAGCGTGTTTTTGACCAATTTTTTTCCATCGCATCAATTTCTGCCCTTTGGGCCGCAATTGCAAATTTTAGGTGGTTCGCTCACATTCTGAGCAGGTTGTATTTCCCGTCAAGGGCCAACTTGCTACCATCTTTGTTGAAATTGAGATATTAACAATGTGGATAACTTGCATTTATCCACAGGAGTGATTAGCTTGGCAATGTTTTAATCTCCTCGTATTCAATGAAAACTTTCAAATTGAACTATTTCTGCTTCGCGTTATCCACATGCTGTTGTATGTGGATAGGTGCAAGCAGCCTCTGGGCGGCGGGAAAAAGTTGCCAAAAAGGATTCATCGTTTTCGCTGGACAGGATGCCAAGGGCAGCGTCGTGTTTGCGATGGAGACGACACAGTCTCAAGGAAATCGATGGGACTGGACACAAGCCACGCAGGCAGTGTGGCTGTATGATGAGAAAGTGGGCTGGGTCAAACTCAAAGATCGGTATGGGAGGCCATTCGAAGACAATTTTGGCAGGCGCATCGGCGGTGAATTCCAATCACAGTTTTCCAACGGGGTGCAACCTCGCATGATATTGCACAGCGACGCCAATCGCATCCACCTTGCCATGAAAGCCGACCACGTGGCCTTGCAGGCCAAGGCGCACGAGGGGCAACTCATCATCGCCAATGGGGAGGGTGTATTCACTTGGAAGGAGCGCCGCATTGTGGGTAAAGTTTATATGCGCAACGTCCTGCACCAAGGCAAGGGAGCTGCAGATATCTATTTCCAAAACAACCGAGGCATGCACCGCGAGGCACTCTACCTCGCCGTGGGCAAGCAAGGGTTTATGAGTTTCGTGCGCACCAATGAAAAGAGCTATGCCCCGATCGGTGGGCAGCTTTCACTCACTTTGATGCTCGATTCCCTCACAGGTGCCGCAACTGACATCAACGTAGAGGCTACTGGTTGGAGCCGCATGGGACTCTATGAATTTCCCACGGAATGGCAGGGAACTTTTGCGCTTGACGGACGTGCTGCGATGTTCAAGCTGTTGACGTTTGAATATCAAACGACTGAGTACTTGCTGTTTGCGGGCACGCGCATGGCCTCAGCGCGTGGGTTTTTGAGTTTTGATGGGGAGAGTTACCCAATCTATGGCATGGCCGAGGTCGAGGGCCGCTGGCAAGGCAAAAAAGAAATCCAGGAGGAGGAATGGCTTGCACGCCCAGTGCAGGAAATGACGCCAGGGTCCTCATGGGAAGCGATCGCACATTGATCTCGACAAATGCTGGGAACATCGAATCACAAAGTAGGGCAGACGCATTCGAATCGTTACCTGAACAGCGTTTTTGCACCCTCAGGGCTGGGCGACCGAGGACCGCTCGCACATCAGCGGCAGACTTGGCTGCCCTTGATCGTGATGCTGTTGAGTTTCGGGTTATTTCGTTCACCCTTGTTCTCACAAGAAGATTGGAATGTTTTCCAGCGCCTAGAGCAGCGCATCAAGACCCTTGAGCGCAAGGTCGAGGCGGATAGTGTAAGGCTTGCGCAAGATGAAAAAAGTACATTCTATCTCTACAAATATCTGCATGTCGCAGATACGAATGCTCCTGCATTGCGCTTCACGGGGTATTTGGATGCCTACTATGCCATCTATTCTGACTCGGTGACGAGCGAATTCCAGAAATTCCCCACATCCTCGCCGCGCAAAAACCAGTTTGGTCTCAATATGCTCTACCTCGCAGCAAATTATGTGGGGAAGCATGCGCGTGCCAACGTAGGACTGCATTTCGGAGACATTGCCAGCAGTGCCTGGTCTGAACGTTTCAACTTGATCCAAGAGGCCAATCTCGGCATCAAATTGCACAAACGCATTTGGCTTGACGGTGGTTTTTTTCGCACACATCTGGGTATGGAATCCATTCAACCGAGGGAAAATATCACCCAAAGCATCGCGGTCACCACCTACTTTGAACCCTATTTTCTGAGTGGCCTGAAATTCACATACCTCGCCAGTGACAAACTGAGTTTGCAACTGAGCACGTTCAATGGGTTCAATACATTTGTCGAGACCAACCGCAACAAAGCCATCGGTGCTTCCGCCGTGTATGTCTTCAATGAAAAATCGCTGCTTTCGATCAATGCACTTTACAGTGACGAATCCCCTAACAGCCAGTCATATCGGCAGCCGAGATTGTACAGCGATGCCTACTATGTGTATCGCGGCCCAAAAGTTGAATTTGGCGCGGAGGCCAATTTCGGAATCCAAGCACGTTCCGATCTGCAAGACAGCACGCAGGCGGCGCTCATGTACAGTTTCATACTCGCTGCGAAATATAAAATGGGCAAGGTGGGCGTCTATGGGCGTGCCGAAATGTTTGAGGACAGCAATGAAATGCTCACCGGCCCCATTGAAAACGCCAATCATCAGCTTGTCGGGATCAACACCGTCGGCGGTACGCTGGGCACCGAGTTGAAGCCATTGCCCAATACGTTTTTGCGCGTGGAGAGTCGTTACCTGCACGCATCTGACCGCGAAACGATCTTTTACCGCCAAGGTCGCTACTACCACCACCGCTGGGAAGGCATTGCTGCCCTAGGCGTCTGGTTTTGAGAAAATGGTTGGGAAATCGTTTGAGGAGGCAAGACCATCAGAATTACGGGTTGTAGGGCCAGTGATCTTCGGCGTGCCATTGACATCTGAACAAAAACGAATCAAAGATATCAAGCGCGCGTCCCCCGACAATATTCATTAAATTTCAGCCATGAATTCGATCGCTACACCAAGATTTGCTGGCCTCCTTTTTTCCCTGCTCGCCGCATTGGTAAGTTGCACAGCCCCGAAACCTTGGTACAATAAAGATTACGACACCCAGCAGTTGGATCGGCCTTATGCCGCACTCGACGATTCCGAGGTTGCCTACACCTTATATATGATAGGGGATTGCGGGAATTCATCGCCCACACAGCCATGGCCCACGTTCGAGCTCTTGAAGCGGGAACTTAAATCCGCCACCGCCAACTGCGGGGTGATCTACCTAGGCGACAATATCTACGAGTTGGGCCTCCCAGCAGATACTGCCCCTGATCGCAAGGAAATGGAACGCCGTATGACCGCCCAATTGGCACCGGCCAATGGGTTTGCAGGGCGCGTCATCGTGATCCCCGGCAACCACGACTGGGCGCAAGGCAAACCTGATGGCTACGCAGCCCGCTTGCGCGAGGAAAAATTTGTCGAGGGCCATCTCCAGCGCGGCAATACCTATCTTCCCGATGACGGTTGCCCTGGCCCCTATGAATTGGCGCTTACCGATAGCATCACGCTGCTCGTCTATGACTCGCAATGGTGGCTGCACCCGCACCAAAAGCCTGGCAAAGCCGAGGGCTGTGCCGAGACCGATGCCGATTTTTTGGCCGATTTTCAGGCAGCGCTCGCGCGCCAACAAGGAAAACAAATCGTGGTTGCTGCCCACCATCCACAGCATAGTTACGGTGCCCATGGCGGCCATTATCATCCGCTCTTCCACCTGTTTCCCATGCTCATGTTCAAGCACAATGCTTGGGTTCCACTGCCTGTGCTGGGTTCGATTGCCGTCTGGTACCGCAAGTTTCATGGGAATATCCAAGACATTCCCCATCCCCGCTACCGATCCATGCGCGATGCCTTGGAGTCCCAGTTTTCGGCACATCCAGGCTTGATTTCACTTGCTGGCCACGACCACAACCTGCAATACCGCACGCTAGACGGGCGGCACTACATCGTGAGTGGCGCTGGCAGCAAGGGCAATTACGTCGGTCACGGTAAGCGGGCGCGGTTTACCGATGCTGAGATGGGGTTTGGCAAGCTGATTTTTAGGAAAGATGGCGGTCGTGTTCTCGAGTTTTGGGTCCCTGGCCCCAAAGGCGATGGGGTTTTGCGGTTTTGGGAGGAATGGTAGGCTCGTCAAATGCGTGATTCAAGACCAGCGCAAAAACTGAGGCTCGATGTGAAGACTAGAGGAATGGATCGCAGCACCTAGGCTATCTGGTGGCAGATAGCATTGGATACATTGCAGGAAAAGTGTGAATTCTAGTACACAACATTATATTTGCTGTATGACGAAGATGAAAACGATCGGCGTATTCACCTCAGGCGGTGATTCTCCTGGCATGAATGCCTGCATCCGTGCTGTAGTGCGCACAGGGATATTTTATGGGCTGCGCGTCGTGGGTATCCGCCGTGGCTATGAAGGCATGATCGACGGCGATTTTACAGAAATGGTGAGCAGTTCAGTGAGCGACATCATTCATTACGGAGGCACAATTTTGAAGACCGCGCGTAGCCCACGTTTTTTCACGCCCGAGGGGCGTGCTACTGCCGCTGAAAATCTGCGGCGCTTTGGCATCGACGGCGTCGTGGCGATCGGTGGCGATGGCACAACGACGGGTGCTCGTATTTTCTATGGCGAACATGGCATCCCCTTTGTCGCGACCCCAGGCACGATCGACAACGATCTGTTTGGAACCGACTACACGATCGGCTACGACACGGCTCTGAATACGGCGGTGAACGCCATCGACAAGATCCGCGACACTGCTGCATCACATAACAGGCTCTTTTTCGTCGAGGTCATGGGGCGCGATGCAGGATTCATCGCCCTCAATTCAGGCATTGCCGGCGGGGCTGAGGCCGTATTGATTCCCGAGACCAAGACCGACATCGACGCGCTCATCGCGACTTTGGAGACCGGTTGGAGCCGCAAAAAGTCCTCGAGTATCATTGTCGTCGCCGAGGGCGACGAGGCAGGAGGCGCATTTGCCATCGCCGAGAAGGTCAAGGCCCGTTTCTCGCACTACGACACGCGTGTGACTGTGCTCGGGCACATCCAGCGCGGGGGCACCCCCACATGCATGGACCGCGTGCAAGCCAGCGAGCTTGGCAATGCAGCCGTCAAGGCCCTCTTGGAAGGCCGCTTCAGCATCATGCTTGGCAAGATGAATGGACAGATCAGCGAAACGCCGTTTGACCAGGCGATCAAGCAGCACAACCCCGTGAATCCCAATTTGTTGGAGCTGGTTAAGGTCTTGTCGATATAGTGAGGGCGGGGAGGCTATGCCTCCATCTTCAAAATCGAGTTACCTTTTCCAACGTCGCCGCAAACCGCATTTCGGCAAGGATCAGGCCCATGTGCATACGCGCCATACTCAATGGATGCTCATGGAACTGAGCATCGTATTCTGGTCGCTCAGATAGATTCATCAACCTCCCTTCATTGAAATGGGGGTCGTAGGGATCCATGTTCCAACCTTGCAATCCTTGATCGGTGAGTTTCACGAGGCCGGTTTCCATCAGTTGGTCGAGCACAATTGTGCCCCGCATATTGGTGGTATCGACTTCCATGGCTTGCACTTTGACGACAAAACTGCAATCGCGAAATGGAATTGTGAGGGATACGAGATAGGTCGTTCCCTTTTGTTCCTGCGGGATTTTGAGCACCGTTTTCACTGCGGCATAACCTTGGAGGTCGATCGGTGCGACCTCAATGATGCCTCCATGGGCTTGTAGGGACAAGGCGCGGTAAAACGAGCGTAGCCCATCGCTGTTTGCTAGCGGGGGAATGTCGGGTTTTTGGTCGAAAAAATTGAGCGAGAGGGCAATCGGACGTTCTGGATTGACCCAGAGTTTTACACCTGCCTCATCCTTGCGGGACTCCCAGCCAAAATCAGGAATTGTGATCGCGTCGATTGTTGGTTTTTTGCTGCGAAATAGATTGAACATAGGGACAATGAGTTAACCAAACTGCGTGATCACTTGCCGGGCCAAGGCCAAATTGTTATGTGTCGTTGCTGGAGAAGCGATCATCGCCTCGATCAACAACTTACCTTCGGCATTTTTTCCACTTGCTCCTAGCATCAATGCTTTGTTCAACATCAACATACCTGCCGTCTCAGCGTCTCCCTCCACTGAGAGTCCCATGTCGATGGCCTTGAGCTTGTCTGTTGGATCTTCCAACAACGAAAAAAGCGCCATCCAGCCAGGTGCGAACTGTGGAACTTGTTGCGTAAGCGCCTGTGCCGTCGCCAACTTTCGGGGGATGCTGTCAAACCACTCAATTTGCATATAGGTATAATACGTTCCTGAGGGAAATTTACCCGCAGCTTCTCCTTCAAGCGCATAGATAGCAGTCTTCGTGGTGAAAAATCCTCGCGGTTCCACCTCATTCGTTTTGCGGTAATAGTGCAGCGCTTGTGCGGCGTCGCCCTTGAGGAAATAGGAAAATGCGAGGTCATAATAAGGGTAGGCCCAATTCGGATCCAAGAGGATTGCCGCCCTTAATTTCTCGATGGCGGCATCAAAATTGCCAGCTTGGCCATCTGCACGCGCTCCTTGATGAAGTTCGGCGGCGGTGGGAGGGAGGACATCCTGTTTCTTTTTGAAGAAATTGAGCATAGTGTTGCGATTGTGAGGGGTTAATTTCGGCATTTGGATTTTGAGAAGCAAAGATAACTGTTCAGCGAGGGGATACACTCCTAGACCTCCCGATGCCTCTATCGTGGACCGTTGTCCATTCTGAGCGCGTAAACTGCTCGACCTTTAAGGAAAAAATCTCTGCTGGGACTGAATTTGCTGATTCAAAATTTCCAAAACGATGGTTGTCAAGCGGATCGGAATATTGAGCGGAACATGTGGATTTCAAACCTTGGCAGAGTCAAAATCAGCCATTAGATTTGCCTGCGTTGAGTACGTCGAGTGTCGATCCTGGATCGATCGTACTTGCAACATGCTTTTAGGAACGAAAATGATCGCTTTCAATGACTGTCGGTAGGAATAAATGGGCTTTCATGCTACTGATTTGGGTGAGCGCCTGCCTTGCCGGTTGCAACGACGGGCCTATCGTGAAAACGCCCGACTCCACCGTGCCAATTGTGCAGCCCGACACCAGCAACCGCAAGTCGCTCCCCGATTTTGAATCTCGTATTGCACAGCGGTTCTCGCGCAACGACACCGCTGTCATTGATCACCGCAAGCTTCAGGACCTCATTGCCGACTCCATCCCCGGGTACTTACTGGAGGTAAACGAAGCGAGCACATTTCATGCACCACTTTTCACATTTGCAGAGGC
>JANORP010000011.1:0-25987 GCA_031415375.1 Bacteroidota bacterium
GGCTGTACAGGTACAGACACTGTGCGTGTACAGCTCGACGGCGTGGCACCCACGATCTCATGCCCATCTAGCGTGAGCATGAGTGCCGGGCTGGGCGCTTGCAGCGCGATCGCAAATTTTACGGCACCGATCGGCACCGACAATTGCCCTGGTGCCACCACGACTCAGATTGCTGGGCCAGCCTCTGGTGCGAGTTTCACTGTGGGCACGACGGCTGTGACCTATCGTGTCACGGATACACAAGGCAATTCTGCCACATGCGCATTCACCGTGACCGTCACCGACAATCAGGCTCCAGTAGCCACTTGCGCCGCCGACACGACGATCAACAATGCGCTCAACCTTTGCGGCGCGACCCTCAACTATGCCAATGCAACCGCAACTGACAATTGCCCAGGCGTGACGGTGACCCGTCTCTCGGGGCCGGCCCAAGGTACTTTCCAAGCGCCCGGCAACTATGCCATCGTCTTCCGCGCCACCGACGCCTCGGGCAATACCAGCACCTGCCAGCGCATGGTGCAGGTGCTGGACGCACAGGATCCTGTGGCCAATTGCCCCGCAAATCTGTCTGTCAACAATTTCACCAATACTTGCGCCGCCACTGCGACCTTCACCACACCGACAGCAAGCGACAATTGCCCAGGTGCGACCATCGTGCGCACAGTAGGTCTGGCCAGTGGATCATCTTTCCCTGTAGGCAGCAATCAGCAGGTCTATACCGCCACCGATGCGAGTGGCAATACCAATACGTGCAGCTTCACCATCACCGTCCTCGATGCCCAAAATCCGACGATTGTATGCCCGGGCAATATAACCGTCAGCAATGCGCCTGGCCTTTGCAGCCAATCGGTGAGTTATGGCGCGCCAGTCGGCACTGACAATTGTCCCGGTGCTACAACGGTGCAAACGCAGGGCTTGAGCGATGGCTCTAACTTCCCCGTTGGCACGACCACGAATGCCTTCATGGTCACTGACGCCAGCGGCCGCACGGGTACTTGCGCATTCAATGTCATCGTAAACGATGTCGAGCGACCCCAGATCAATTGCCCCGCCAACATCGTGCGCAACAACGACCTCGATTCCTGCGGCGCGACCTTGGCCTATGCGCAGCCCACTGCTACGGATAACTGCGTTGGAACCGTGATCGTACGCACGTTTGGTTTGGCTTCGGGATCGCACTTTCCAGTGGGTTTGAGCCAGGTGGTTTTTGTTGTCACTGATTCCTATGGTCTGCGGGACACTTGTACCCTGTCGGTGAGCATCATCGATACCACCGTACCCGTGATCATTTGCCCAAATGACACCACCATCTTCAATTCTCCTGGGTTGTGCGGCAATCTTTACAACTATGTCATCACAGCCTATGACAATTGCCCACGCGACTCCCTCGTGCGCACTGCAGGCTTGGTGAGTGGTTCGATATTTCCTGTCGGAACGACCACGAACCGCTACAAGATTTTGGAAGAGTCGGGCAATGTCGATAGCTGCCAATTTGTGGTCACGGTCATCGATGGCTCAAACCCGACAATCAGCTGCCCCGCGAACATGAGCGTGAATGCGAGTGCTGGGCAATGTGGGGCTGTGGTAAATTTCACTGCGCCGGTGGGGACCGACAATTGTGGCGGGTCTGTGACTACGCGGATTGCAGGCTCGGGGCCAGGTAGTTTCTTCACTGTCGGCACCTCGACGGTGAGTTATCAGGTCGTAGATGTGCATGGCAACAGCGCCTCATGTAGCTTCACGGTCACCGTGAACGACAATGTGGCACCGTCGATCAGCTGCCCAGCGAACGTGAGTGTGAGCAGCAGCGGGGGAATGTGTGGTGCGGTTGTCAATTACAGTATGCCTTTGGGAACCGACAATTGTGCTGGCGCAACAACGGTGCAGACGGCAGGTTTGGCAAGTGGCGCGACATTCCCTGTGGGCAATACAAGTGCAATATTTAGGGTGACTGATGGCGTGGGGAATACAGCCACATGCGCATTTACCGTGACAGTTGTGGACAATGAAGCACCGACCATACTCTGCCCAGTCAATATCAGTGTCAGCAATGGTGTCGGCGTCTGCAATGCCATCGTGAATTATGCAGCACCAGCGGGGAACGACAATTGTCCTGGTGCCATCACCACACGCATTGCAGGTTTGGCATCAGGGGCGAGCTTCCCTAGCGGCCTATCCAGCGTGACCTACCGCGTCGTGGATGCCAATGGCAATTCCTCTACTTGCACATTCAGCATCACCGTGAATGCGCCTGATACCGATGGCGATGGCCATTGCGATGCCGTGGACAATTGTCTTTTGGTCGCGAACCCCACACAAGCCGATGCCGACTTGGATGGGGTAGGGGACGCTTGCGATACCTTGTGCCCACCCAACCTCTTGCTGGTAGTCACGCCCACCAATGTAAGCTGCCCCGGCGGCAACAATGGTGCGATCAGCCTTACGGTAGGTGCGGGAATCGGTCCATTTACCTATCTCTGGAGCGATGGCGCGACGACTCCCAACCGTAGCGGCCTGCAAGCGGGCTTGTATGCCGCCACGGTGACCGATGCCAATGGTTGTACCGACATTGCCTCCGCGACCGTCGGCACGGCTACAGATGTGATCGCCCCGACGATTTCCTGCCCTGCCAATATCAGCGTGAACAACGACCCCGGAAATTGCGGTGCTGTCGTGACTTACAGTCCCCCTGTCGCGAGCGACAATTGCAGCAGTGCCACGACCGCCATCGTCGCGGGTCAAGTGAGCAATACCAACTTTGTCGTAGGCACTACGGTGAATACCTATGTCGCCACAGACGGCAGCGGCAATACCAGCGCTTGCAGCTTCACCGTCCAGGTCACCGACAATCAGCCACCGACATTGACTTGTCCATCGACCATCATTCGCACCAACACGGCTGGCCAATGCGGCACGCTCGTGACCTATACCACGCCCTTTGCGACCGACAATTGCCCAGGGGCCAATCCGTCCTTGTGGAGTGGACAGGCGAGCGGCAGCTTTTTCTCGGTGGGCACACATAGCGTGACCTACCGTGTCATCGATGGCGCGGGGCATACGGTTTTCTGTGCCTTCAATGTGATCGTAACCGATACCGAATTGCCGACAATCAGCTGCCCTGCCAATATGACGGTGACTGCTGGGGTAGGCGGTTGCGGCGCAACCGTCAATTATGTGACGCCCATTGGTACCGACAATTGCCCGGTCACCAATACCGTCTTGACGACAGGATTTGCTTCAGGTGCACAATTCCCCGATGGCATCACGCCAGTGACCTATACCGTGCTGGACAATGCAGGTAATCAAGCGAGCTGCACCTTTGTAGTGACGGTAATCGACAATCAGCTGCCGCAGATCGTCTGCCCAGCCAACATCAACCGCAACAATGACCTTAATGTCTGCGGTGCATTGGTGACCTTTGTTACACCCATGGGTACCGACAATTGCGTGTCAGCCAATACCCTACAGACAGCAGGCTTGGTGAGTGGGGCGACCTTCCCGATTGGCACCACGACCAACAGTTATCTCGCGACCGACCTCAGCGGGAATACCACTACGTGTAGCTTCACCGTGACCGTTGCAGATGTCCAGCATCCAACTTTGGTCTGTCCCTCTGATCGTTTTGTGAACTCAGACCCCAACAATTGCGACACGGTGATCACCTATGTCGCGCCGATGGGCAACGACAATTGCCCTGGCACGATCACGAGCTTGCTGAGCGGCCTCGTGAGCGGTGGCAATTTCCCTGTGGGCACCACCACGCAAGTATTCAGCGCGACCGATGCTGCGGGCAATACCACGACCTGCTCCTTTGTCGTGACAGTGATCGACAATGTACTGCCGCAAATCGCGTGCCCAGCCACGGTCAACGTGAGCACAGACCCAGGGCTCTGCAGTGCCGTCGTGAATTTCCACGAACCCATTGGTAGCGACAATTGTGCAGGGTCTGCGACCGTGAGGACCAGCGGTTTGGCCCCTGGCTCCGCCTTCCCAAGAGGCAGTACCATCCTAAACTACCGTGTCACCGATTTATATGGCAATACCGCCACGTGTAGCTTCGTCGTCAATGTCGCCGACAACGAAGCTCCAAGCATCGTCTGCCCTGCGGATGTGTCGGTACATGCCAGCACAGGCGGTTGTGGGAATACCTATAGTTACGTCGCTCCGGTAGGTAACGACAATTGTCCATTTGCCACCACTACGCAAATCGGTGGATTGGCCAGTGGTGCATTTTTCCCAGTCGGCAATAGTTTGGTGACTTATCGCGTGAACGACGGCAGTGGAAACAGCGCAATATGCAGTTTCACCATCACAGTGATCGACAACGAATTGCCCTCGATCGCGTGCCCGGCAAGCATCACCCGCAACAACGACCCCAATGTTTGTGGGGCCTTGGTGGTGTACAGCACCCCCGTGGGCATCGACAATTGCACGGCATCGACGACCACCCAGACGGCTGGCTTGGCAAGTGGATCGGTATTCGCTGTCGGGACTACCACGCAGACCTTTGTCGTGACCGATAGCGTGGGCAATACGGCAAGCTGTTCTTTCAGCATTGCCGTGATCGACGCGCAAAACCCCACGATCACCTGCCCCAACGACGTCTATATCAATGCTGCCATCGGGCAGTGTGACGCAGTCGCGACCTATTTGCCACCCCTGGGCACCGACAATTGTGCAGGCGCCACGACGGCTCAAGTCCAAGGATTGGGCAACGGCGCGAGCTTCCCGATCGGGGCGACCGTCGAGATATTCCAAGTCACAGACGCTGCGGGACGCACCGATACCTGCCACTTGCGCATCACGATCATCGACAATCAATTGCCGACGATCAGCTGCCCCACCAACATCAGTGTGACCAATGATCTAGGCGCTTGCAGCGCCATCGTGACCTATCTCACCCCCGTGGGCACCGACAATTGTGCCGGTGCGGTGACCACGATCACCCAAGGTCTGCCGAGCGGGAGCAGCTTCCCGATCAGCGCTGGACTTGTACATCAGGTCTATCGCGTGACCGATGCCTATGGCAATACCGCAAGCTGTGCATTTACCGTGCAAGTGACCGACAATGAGATGCCGAGCATCAACTGTCCTGCAAATATTGTGGTCAATGCAGCAGTCGGTGGCTGTGGTGAGAATGTCAATTTCACAGCACCGATCGGCAGTGACAATTGCCCTGGCGCTTCGACGGTGCGCGCAGTGGGCCTTGCAAGCGGGAGCCTATTCCCCGTAGGCACGACTACCCAGGCCTACCTTGTCACCGATGCGGGCGGACGCACAAACACATGCAGTTTCACGGTCACCGTGACCGACAATCAGGCTCCGAGTATCACCTGCCCCGCAAATATTGTGCGTGTCAATGACCTCAATGCCTGCGGTGCGAACATCGCATACGCAACGCCTGTGGGTATCGACAATTGCACCATTGCATCGACTGTGCAGATTGCTGGCTTGCCAAGCATTTCGGTATTCCCGATTGGCACGACCCTCAATACATTTGTGGTCGCTGATACATCTGGCAATTCCGATACTTGCAGCTTCACCGTCACAGTGAATGATGTGCAGCCGCCACGTGTGCTCTGCCCGGCAAATATTACGGTGAACAATGCGGTGAATGCATGCGGGACAATCGTGAATTATGTCGCGCCGCTCGGCACCGACAATTGCCCAGGTGCATCGACGGTGCAATCGGCAGGGCAGCCCAGTGGCAGCCTCTTTGGCGTGGGCACCAATATCCAGACATTCGTCTCGACCGATGCCTATGGTAACCGCGACAGCTGCAGTTTTGCGATCTTCATCATCGACAATGAAATCCCGCAAATCATCTGCCCAGCGCCTATCATCGCCGGCAATGACGTAGGCAGCTGCTCGACGGTCGTGGTCTTTGCGACCCCCGTTGGCACCGACAACTGTGCCAATTCTGCCACGATCAGGACGCAGGGTTACCCCAGCGGATCGACCTTCCCCATGGGTGTGACCACGCAGACCTATGTGGTCACAGATGCTTTTGGCAATACCAATATTTGCAGCTTCACGGTAACCATTTTGGACACACAATTGCCCGTGATCAGCTGCCAGGCCCATCCCACCGTGAATGCAAATCTCGGAGGATGTGGTGCGATCGTGAACTACCTCGTGCCTGTGGGGAGTGACAATTGTCCATTTCCTGCGACCATTTTGGTGAGTGGGCTAGGAGCGGGGGCGTTTTTCCCTGTCGGGATGACGACCGAAACCTATCAAGTGACCGACGGCGCTGGCAATACTGCCACCTGTAGCCTTGTGGTCACCGTGCTCGACAACGAATTGCCGCAAATCGCCTGTCCAGCCAATATCATCGTGAACAACAATGTCGGAGCTTGCGGGGCTGTGGTGAATTATGTCGCGCCAGTCGGTTTCGACAATTGCGCCAGTGCCTCGACCGCGCAGACGGGCGGCTTGGGCGCCGGGGCATTCTTCCCAGTGGGACTCACAGGCGAGACCTATACCGTGACCGATTCCTCGGGAAATGTGGCGACATGCGCCTTCAGCATCCAGGTGATCGACAACGAGTGGCCGCAGATTACCTGTCCTAGCGATATCACAGCGAGTACCAGTATGGGTACATGCAATGCTGTTGTGATATATGCGACCCCCGTGGGCACCGACAATTGTGCGGGGGCCGTCACGACCTTGTTTCAAGGGCAGGCAAGTGGCAGCACATTTACCCTGGGCCATCACAGCATCCGTTACCATGTGAGCGACGCTTATGGGCATGTGGATTCCTGCAATTTTGACATCCATGTAATGGACGGCGAATTGCCAGTAATCACCTGCCCCGCCAATATCAGTGTGAGCAATAGCGTGGGTATATGTGGCGCCACGGTGTACTATGCGACACCTGTGGGTACAGACAATTGCGCGGGTGCGACGACTCTGTTGGTCAATCCGCTTTTGACAGGATCGAACAGCGGGGTCACTTTCCCGATCGGCACGACAGGGGTGATTTTCCGCGTCACCGATGCGGGCGGCAATACAGCCACCTGCACATTCACCATTGCCGTCAATGATACTGAGGCACCCCAAATCGTGTGTCAGGCACCGATTACCCTCAGCAGTATTTTGGGCGGATGCGGTCGCAATGTGGGCTATGCCGTCCCTGTGGGCACCGACAATTGTGCATTCTCCACGACCGCAATCATCGCAGGCTTGAGCAATGGCGCATTCTTCCCCGTCGGTACCACATTCAATACCTATCAAGTCACCGATGCGCATGGCAATACGGCCACTTGCAGCGTTTCGGTAACGATTTTGGACAATGAATTGCCAACGATCACCTGCCCTGCCAACATCGTTGTGAGCGCCAGTCTGGGCGCTTGCGGGACGGTGGTGACTTATATAGCGCCGGTGGGGATCGACAACTGTAGTGCAGCCACGACTGTGCAAAATCGCGGTCTTGGTTCGGGCGCATTCTTCCCCGTAGGTGCAACCGCAGAGAACTATGTCGTGACCGATAGTGCGGGCAATATCGATTCGTGTTCATTTACGATCACGGTCACCGATGGCCAATTGCCGATCATCCTCTGCCCAGCCAATATTGTGCAGGCCGCTGACCTGGGAACTTGTGGTGTCGTGGTGAGCTATGCCACGCCCGTGGGTGCCGACAATTGCCCAGGCACGACGACGGTGCTGCAACTTGGTTTGGCCAGCGGGGCGACCTTCCCCTTGGGCACGACCCTCGTGCGCTACATCAGTCAAGACGGGCATTCCAACGTGGATTCCTGCGACTTTACGGTCACCGTACAAGACTTGCAGTTGCCTGTGATCGTTTGTCCAGCGACCATCAACCTTCCTAACGATGTGGGCATCTGCGGTGCTGCGGCGACGTATGCCACACCTGTGGGCACCGACAATTGTCCAGGAGCAGTGACCGTGCAGACCAGCGGATTTGCATCAGGGGCGACCTTCCCCGTGGGCACGACGACGAATGCTTTCCTTGTGACGGACTTCGTCGGTCAGACAGCTACTTGCACCTTTTCCGTGACGGTGGTCGATGTTGAGCGGCCTTTCATCCTATGTCCTGCCGATCCCGTCGTCGCCAATATGCCCGATACTTGTGGCTCCTACGTAAATTATGTGCCGCCTGTGGCCACCGACAATTGCCCTGGTGCGACGACGGCCTTGGTGGCAGGCTTGGGGAATGGAAATTTCTTTCCTGTGGGCAATACGACTGAGATGTATGTCGTCACAGACCATGCTGGATTGCGCGATACATGCAGCTTTGTGGTACATGTGACCGACGCTCAGGTTCCGGTATTGGTCTGCCCGCCCGATATGACAGTGGCCAATACCCAGGGTGTATGCACGGCCCTAGTGACCTATGCGCCACCGATCGGTACTGACAATTGCAGCAGCGCAGTGACGGTTTTGACCCAAGGATTTGGCAGCGGATCGATCTTTCCCTGTGGCGCGACGACTGTGGTGTACACAGCTACCGATGGATATGGCAACGTGACGACCTGCTCGTTTACCATTTTGGTTGAGGACCAGGAAGCGCCTACCATTGGCTGTCCACAAAACATAATCGTAAGCACCGACCTCGGCGCTTGCAATGCCGTGGTGAATTATGTTGCGCCTGTAGGTTTCGACAATTCACCTGGCCAGACGACGGTGCAGACCTTGGGCTTGCCGACGGGCGCGACCTTCCCCATAGGCCAGACGCTGAACGTCTATCAAGTCACCGACTTCAGCGGCAACACTGCCGTCTGTTCATTTGCTGTAATTGTCCATGACAACGAGGCTCCAACGCCGACCTGCCCAGCGAATATCGTGGCTTACGCCTCGGCGACACAGTGCGGAAATGTCGTGAGCTATGCAGCCGCGACGGCTGCTGACAACTGTGGGATTGCTTCATTGACTTTGATGAATGGCATTGCCTCTGGCAGCTTCTTCCCTGTGGGCTTGACGGTGAATACCTTCCAAGCGACCGATCTTGCTGGCAATACGGCGGCTTGCAGCTTTACGGTGACTGTGATCGATTCAATCGACCCAACGCCGACTTGCTCAGCGAATATCGTGGCTTACGCATCCGCTACGCAGTGCGGAAATGTCGTGAGCTATGCAGCCGCGACGGCTGCTGACAACTGTGGGATTGCTTCGCTGACCTTGGTGAATGGCATTGTTTCAGGTGGTTTTTTCCCAGTGGGTGCCACTGTGAATACTTATGAAGCGACCGATCAGTATGGAAATATGATCACTTGTAGCTTTATGGTGCAGGTGATTGATCAGACGGTGCCCGTGGTGTATTGCCCGGCGGATACGGTGGTGTATGCGACTGCGATGGATTGTGGGGCTACGATGACCTATGCCACGGTGACCGCTGCCGACAATTGTGGGCTCACGGGAATTGCCTTGATTGCTGGGGCTGCTTCGGGTGACTTCTTCGGGGTGGGTTCGACGACGACTGTGTATGCGGCGACCGACATCTACGGGAATGTAGGAACATGCAACTTCAAGGTCGAGGTGAGGGATACAATCGCACCTGGCATCCTTTGCAATGCAGACATCTTCATGCCCAATGAAAATGGCTTGTGTGGCAGGGGCCAGGAATACGATCCGCCAGCAGTGGAAGACAATTGCTCGGGCGCGACGACATCGTTGCTTTCTGGCTTGGGTTCGGCTGGCTGGTTTACGATCGGCAATCACGTAGAGGTTTATATGGCGACCGATGCGAGTGGCAATACCTCGACTTGCTCCTTCAACGTGGAAATCGTAGATGACCAAGCGCCCGTCGTCGAGTGTCCCAAAGATGCGGTCATCGATGTGGCTTCTGGTCAATGCGATACGATTTGGTTCTACGATCCCGCCGTGGCATACGACAATTGCCCTGGGCTTGTCGGCCCCACATTGTTGTCGGGCTTCGCCAGCGGGAGCGCATTCCCCGTCGGCATCACCGTGATCACTTATGGAGCCATCGATTCGGCAGGTTTATCGGGCAATTGCTCATTTACAGTGGAGGTGATCGACAATATTGCGCCGCAGATCACCTGTCCTTCAAGCGTTGCAATGGTTGCTGCAGTGGGTCAAACCGGGGCGGTGGTGAATTTTGCGGATGCCACGGTCATCGAAAATTGCCCCAATTTTGTGCTGGCTTTGACGACTGGGTTTGGCAGCGGCTCTCTGTTCCCAATCGGGATCACACAGCAGGTGTTTACGGTGACGGATGCGGGTGGCAATACAGCGACCTGTACCTTCTCGGTGACGGTCAGTACTGGGGTGGATAACATTCCTCCCCAAATCAATTGCCCTGCAAATATTGTGGTAAACAATACACCAAACCTTTGCGGAGCAGTGGTGAGTTTTGTAGCTCCAGTCGGCACCGATAACCTGCCGGGCGTCTTGACGGTACAGCAAGCTGGCCTTGCCTCGGGTAGCACCTTTGGAATCGGCACCACGGTGCAGACCTTTATGGCACGTGACCTTGCTGGCAATACGGCGGTTTGTAGCTTCGCAATCACGGTGATCGACCTCCAAGCACCTTTGATCGCCTGCCCTAGCAATCAGAATTATAGCAGCGGTTTCGGGACTTGCGGAGCAGTCGCCTTCTACAGTGCGCCAGTGGGTACCGATAATTGTCCTGGAGCTACTACTTCCCAGGTTGCCGGGGCCGTCTCGGGCACGTTCTTCCCCGTCGGCGTGACCACCAATAGCTTTGTGGTCACGGCAACCAATGGTGCGACAGCGACCTGTAGCTTCACCATCACGGTGACCGACAATATTGCGCCGACGATTGCGTGCCCAGGCGCTATCACAAGGTTTGCAAGTGCGCCGACCTGTGCTGCTGCGGTGACATATCCCGCACCTGTAGGCGATGACAATTGCCCAGGTGCCGTGACCACACAGCTTACAGGCTTACCATCTGGTGCGCAATTCCCCTTGGGGACGACGACAAACACCTTCCGTGTCACGGCTGCCAATGGCGCGACTTCCAATTGCTCTTTCATTGTGAATGTATTGGCTACGGCATTGAATACCAGCATTGCTGCGACCACCAATTTTGGCGGATTCTCAGTCTCCTGTAACGGCGGCACAAATGGTGGCGCTGCCGTGACGGCCTCGGGTGGATGCCAGCCTTACACATACACATGGTCGAGCGGGCAGACGACGGCCAGCATAGCAGGCATGGCAGCGGGCGCATACACAGTGACCGTGACCAGCGCCAATGGCGCGACCTCGATCAAATCGATCACACTCACGCAGCCATCGGCACTCAATCCGACGGCGGTCGTCGTCGCAGCGGCGTGTAGCACCAACAATGGTAGCATAGACCTCTCGGTTACGGGCGGACGCACACCATATACCTATCTCTGGAATACAGGGGCGACCACGCAAGACCGCACCGGCCTTGCAGGAGGCAATTACTCGGTCACGGTCACCGACGCCTATGGCTGCACAGCCATCCGCGCCTATACCGTGACCCAACCCGTATCGACACTCATCGCCAATGCCGGGCCAGACAGGATAGTCGTGATCGACACGGGTCCTGGCGCAGATCCTGCGCCCTGCGCTACGCTTGCAGGTGCATCGACCGGCGGCACAGGTGCCCCGACCTTTCTCTGGACACCCAATGTAAGCATCAGCAACGCAACAACACTCTCGCCGACAGTCTGCCCCACGAGCACACGCGTGTACACCCTCACGGTGCGCGATCAGCTCAACTGTGTTGCAGCCGACCAGGTAACGGTCACGGTTGTGAATATTGCGACCACCCCACTCAGTGGGCCGATCAGCGGTCAAGCCTACGTGTGCATGAATGGGCAGACACTCACAGTGAATACACTAGGTGCTTGCAACGACCTGCAGTCCTTGTGTTATGCCTTGGCCCATGGAGCGACGCTCGGCACTTGCCCGATGAAGACCGCGGGTCCAAGCCAAGCGCAAGCGGCAGTAGAAACCTCGGGCATTGACCTCGTGGCAATCCCGAACCCTTTCAGCGAGAAGACCAAAATCCGTTTCAGCTTGGACATCGACGATCGTATCTCGATCCAGGTGATGAACCTCAACGGCTCCAAGGTCGGTCAACTCTATGACGGCCAAGTCGCAGCTGGCGAAGTGCTCGAACTCGATTTCTACGCCGACAACCTTGCGAGTGGAGTGTATTTTGCACGCATCGAAGGGGTGAAAAGTGGGGTAGTAACCTTGAAGTTGGTGTTGCAACGGTAGGTGACAGTCCCGTTTGTCGCGGCTGAACGGCTGCTGCTTTGCGGCCCATTTGGCGGGCATCGAATCTGTCTGCACCTACATTGTTGTGGGGTGCCCTACTCTGAACGGCGACTGAGATCACCTATCATGGCCTGCAGTTCAGCTGTAAACCATGCCTCATCGGCCAAATTTGCAAGTTCCAACAATTCGTTGCGGCAAAGCAGCATATAGGCTTTTTGGATTTGTAAGTCTAGAATAATGCCTTTGTGACAGGGAAAGCCATCGCAGGGCTTGCTCGCCAATCGATGGCGCAATGTTTTTCTGAAGTCGCAATATTCTGCGCTGGTAAAACTGAGCAAGGAAGTCCCATAGGCAAGCTTGTAGATGCCACAACCGTTGCACATAAATACATAACCCCCGTTGCAGATCGCAAGTGTCTTGTTGTTACACATATTCACAGATGTAATTGAGGTCTGAAGAGGCTTGTACATCCAAGGTCCGGATACAATAAAGCCTTGTCATTGCTGCATCTACCTTGAATTGCAGCAAGGCAATTTTGAGCATACAATGCTGGGCAAGGACTAAACCTTCCAATTCTGAATTGGATATTGTGCACCTCGGTCTCGGCAAGAGATGGTGGTGCTCCTCGGTCTCTTTACGGTTGCATCCTTCTGGGTAGGACATGTCTTCTCCCGCCATTTCATGCGTTGTCGTGATCCTAGATTTCAGGTTTTCCATCGTATTGACTTTCCTCGAGTATTCAAATTTCCTGCCCAAAGTTGTGTGCGTAGGCAGGGATTTGCAATACCTTGCTTGGTGTAATTTTGCTCACCGAAATTGTGATCGGCATGCCTAATTGTGGGTAGGACGATTGTGATAGGCATCGTGAACCCCTTGCTAGGAACTAAAAAAATGCACCGAGGCGCACCCAGTCCTGCGCATAAAAGTTGGGATTTGTAGAGTAGCTATTCCTTAGAATGCGAAATTGTCGCCTGGCAGCCACAATTGTTCTCTAGATCGTGCGTACCTTAATAGCATGAAAAACAAAGTCTTATCCGGATCTCTCGTCGCGCTCGTGTTGCTCCTCGCAGCTTGTGACAAAATCGAAGGTCCCAAAGTCGATCCCGCTGGATTCGCTGGCTCTACCAACAAGGTCTTGGTCGATGATTTTACAGGCCATCTCTGCGGGTATTGTCCACGTGGGCATGTGATCGCGGCGGGATTGAAGGAGCAATACGGTGACAATATCGTGGTGGTCGCTGTGCATGCAAGCGGGCATGCACGCGTGGTCCCGTTCCTCGGTTTTGGCTATGATTTTAATACGGCCATGGGTACCGCCTTGGAAAACCACTATAGGGGTGAGCCAACCACCGGCTATCCGATCGGGATGGTGCAGCGTCGCAATTGGGGTGGGGGGCCACTCGTGGACAAAGTTGCTTGGGGTACAAAAGTGGCGGCAGTCTTGGCAGAAGCTCCCAAATTGAGCATCGCTCTCAATACAACTTATGATCCCAATGACCACACCGTGCAAGTGCAGGCTCAGCTCGAGTATTTTACAACCGGCACTGCCGAGCACTATATCGTGGCTGTGATCACTGAAGACAGCATCATCTCCAAGCAAGAAAATTACGATACAGATTCGTCTTATGTGACACGGTATGTACACAACCACGTGCTACGCGGCACGATCACACCCGGCACTTGGGGGCTGCCGATCAAAGGAAATCGCATTGTCCTCGGCGAGAAGTTTGACCTCACTTTCGATGCGGCGCTAAATCCAGATTGGGTTCCTGCAAATTGTCATGTGGTCGTCTATGTACACGACAACGCCACCAAGGAAATCTTGCAAGTAGAGGAAGTGAAGCTAGTGGAATAAGCTTGGGTGCCGACCTTTCCTTGCCTAGGGAAGGGATGCCACTGCCATCACTTGAAGATAAACCGCACAAAGTACCACACGGCGATCATGAGCAGCGAGAGGCGCATGATCTGTTTCTCGATTTTCATAGCGGGGCGTTTGCTGAAATCGGTCGTGTAGTCGATGAACAGCAGCCATGCAAAGGTCGCGAGGTACAAAAAACGCCAGCCCCAGTGGCTGTAGTCATATTTTTGCGGGAAGAGCGTCGTGTATTCCCAGCCTATAATCCCGGCCGCCAAGATGCCCAAGACGATGAATTTGACCCCCAAGCCCCTGTCTGTGCCGAGCAGTTTGCTGCCCCGCACAATGAAGAGTACCCCATAGACAGGCCACAGCAAGGAAGAGGCCTGATAGATGTAAAACGCAAAGCGCACATCAAATTTGAGGACGGCATCACCTAGAAATTCCAGCGCTGTGAGCGCAGGAATGAGCCAAAACCATGAATGTTTGATGCGGTATGCATAATCCATGAGCAAGCCCATCGTCCCGCAAAAGGCGATCAAGCCCAGCATCTTGACCACGATCGGGGTGCCATGCAGAATTCCAAACTGGTTGAAAAACACGGCCAATGCAAAACAAATCCCCAAAAAGGAGTAAAAAGCAATGCGCCAAACTTGTTGAGATTGTGTATTCTCGCTCATGAACACCTACATTTTAGACTGCAAAGATGGTGAATTTTGCGGTCGGGGCGAAGTTGGGGAGGGAAAACAATCAGTGGCCGGCATCCACAATGGGTCCGATGGCTCTGTAGCTGTCCACATAAGCCATGATCTCATCGATCATCTCATTCGTGAGTTGCGGGAACGGCGGCATTTCAACTTTGGCATTGGCTTCCCAGATCTTCATTGCATAAGCGTCCCCCGAGGCAATCAATTTGCTGGAGTTGCGTATCCAATTGTAAATCCAATCCCCCGCAGGGATGCGATTACGCACATCTAAAAGCGCTGGCCCAGTACTCCTCTTCTCCAAGGCGCTATTGTGGCAGCGGGCACAGTTGGCATCAAACATTTTCTTTCCTTGCCTATCGGGGCCTGGCTTCCAGGTATAGGAAATGCTGTCTTGATCGAGCTCATGGATGATGCACCTAGAGTGCCCGCCAATCGAGGCAGGAAACATCCGAAACACCACAAACCATCCGCAGAATATCAGGAAGCCAAGCGTGTAACGATCCATAGCATGTGAGGGTGAAGCCTATGGCAAATGTAGCGCACACCTTGGAGGATCGCAATGGCCATGATGACATTGCCAAATCTTCACAAAAGTGAGCGGCCCTACCGCTTGCGATTGTTCAAAGACACAGGCTTTTCCACCGCAGTGCGCATGGCATCGCCAGTGAAGGCAGCTAGCCCGGCGACGATGCCGCCGATCACCCCCGATACAAACGCCAGCCCGATGCCATTGAGCGGAAAGGGCAGCAGCTTCGCAAACATATCGGGCAGCGCCGAGCCTGTCGCAAAGCTCATCACGAGTGCAGCGCCCGTCCAGAGCAGCATTGCGCCCAAAAAGCCCGCCAAGAAACTGCGCCCACGGTGCCCGTGCATCAAAAACCCTGCGACACCACCCGCCAAGGCGATGCTCCACCAAGGCAGCAGGTATGCGAGCACCAAGCCCACAGCAAACACGATCAATAGTTGTATTCCGAAACGCATGGCTTAGCGGGATTGGAGGGTTTGGGTAAATTGAAGGGCGGCACTTTCTTGTTGTGCATTTTTCAAGAAGAGGAGCTTGTGGTACCTGCCTGCCGCCCAGTCGCTGAGGCTGCGGTTGTAATAATAGCTCCCAGGATTGCCCGATTGCCCGCCAGGGAATACACCATAAGCATTGGGTTCGCTGCCCATTTCCACGACCATGCGCCAGCTCGCGCCATTGTTGTTGCGGTTGGCATTCACAATGCCAGCCCCGCCGCCTACAGGAATCCTGTAAAAGCTGAAGGCCTTTTGGCGGGTGAGGTGCAGCACCTTCAAGTCGTTGTAATTTTGCCACGTATAGGGCACCTGTTCTTTTTGCGAAAATGAATCCAATTCTGCGACTGCCTCGTTGAGGGCACGGGTGGCGACATCCTTGATCGTCTCCCGCTGCGGCGTGCGGCTGTCATCGACTTCCGCCAAGCCTGCCGAGTCTGCCAACCAATACACCGTATTGAAAAGGTTGGGTGACTTGGTTTTGTGGGCCACGCGCAGCATGTCATCTTCCCAGATGATGGCATACAAGCGCATCACCCATGCCTGCCAGAGCGACGGTGCCGTCTGGTCATGGTCATTCATATAATTCCACTTTGCCAGCACGGCCGTCGCTTGCTGGGCATTGGGTTTGAGGCGGTCGCCTTGTAGGCTCGTAAGCAAAGTCGGCAAGGCCCAAGCCGCAAACTCATTGTAATTGTCGTTTTGCAACTTGAACATGTCCTCGACCTTGATGCCACGCATGCCTTCGAGCGCATCGCTCACGCGCAGATTGCGCGTGTAGTCATAGCTCCCATAGATATGGTAGGGATAGGTCGTGTCGGTCGCGTGTTGGTTGGTGCTGAAGAGGAAGCCGCGTTCAGGGTTTTTGGCGTAGGGATTTTGGGATGCCGGGATATAGGCTTGCCAAAGGTGCAGCTTGTTTGACCCGTCCATCACAAACTGGCCTTGGTGGGTCCACTTCACAGGGAAGCGGCCTTGTTGTGTGATTGCGATATCGCCCGCGCTGCTGGCAAAGACAAAGTTTTGCCCAGGGCAAGCATAGATGCTGATCGCCGCGCGGTATTCGTCGTGATTTTTGGCGCGGTTCAGCAGGTAAAATGTCTTGACCTCGTTGGTTGAGTCGTGGCCTGCCCAGCGCATCGCGATGTTGATCGGGCCAGCGCTGTCGGGATCGCTATAGCTGCGGTCATAGACCACCGGGCCATGCTGCGTAAAGATAATCGTGTCGTTGAGGTCGGGGCCAAAGCGCCGCTTGATCACTTCGACACGCTCCTGCGTGGGCAACCATTGACCATCGTGGCGATAGGTCTTGCGGGACGCGTCTTCGAAATTGATTTTGTACCAGTCCAGCACGTCGCGGCTGGCATTGGTCACGCCCCAGGAGATGTCTTGATTGAAGCCGATGATCACCGCCGGTGAACCAGGCAAGCTCACACCATATACATTGTGTGAAGGCGTGCTGAGTTGGATCTCATACCAGATCGAGGGTAGGCGCAAGCCTAGGTGGGGATCGTTGCACAGGATCGGGTGGCCCGAGGCCGTCTTGCTGCCCGCGACCACCCAGTTGTTGCTGCCATTCATCGGGTCGGGCTCGGGATACATGAGTGCGGGCGCCACGCCAGCAGGGGAGAAGCTGTCGGGAGCCTGCACTTTTACAGTTGCGCTGTCCCATACAGTACCCCTTGGGGCGATCGGCGAATTTTGCGTGGCAAGCGCTAGGTCTGGGAACAATCGTTCATAATCCAACGAACCCAAGCCTGCCGCAGCATTGGTCGCATAGAAGTCGTCTGAACTCCCTGTGAGATCCCAAGCCATAAACTTGAGAAGCAAGGCAGATTTGAACGGGGACCATGGCTCGGGCCGATAGCTGAGCAGCTTATATTCCATGGGCAGCTCAGCGTAGCTGAGGCTATTGATATAGGCATTGACGCCATCGGAATAGGCCTCGGTCATCGCTTTGCTCACAGGATCGGCATTCATGGCCTTGATCGATTGCTCTGCCGCATACACCATGCCCGTGCGACGGCGCGCGCGGTCAATGGCAAGTACACGCGGATCATCAATGATCTCGCTCAAGCGGCCAGCTGCTGCATGCGTCTGGAACTCCATTTGAAAGAGGCGGTCACGGGCAGTCACAAAGCCTTGCGCAAAATAGAGGTCATGGTCATTCTCAGCAAAAATATGCGCAATGCGCAATGAGTCGTAGCGCACGGTCACCTTGCCAGTGAGTCCATCGAGCAATTCCTCATCATCCCAAGCAATATTTGGACCCTCCATATTTTGCCAAAACCCATGAAAAGGATCGAGCACCCGTCCAAAAGCCAAGGGCATACCCTTGAATTGGATCCCATCGAGGATCCAACACGTTGTGAGTGTGGCAACTAAGCCCACCACTGACACGAAATATCTAAACACATTCTTCATCTGGAAAGCAATTTAGCCATTTTTAGCGAAGGGCAAACAACACATAGAATAAGAGGCGCGGCCCTCCGGCCCCCAAACGCTCGAGAGGCGCGGGCCTCCGGCCCCAAACGCCGACACAAAATCCAGCCTCCGGCTGGCAAAAAGCCCAAAACCCCGAGAGGCGCGGGCCTCCAGCCCCAAACGCCGACACAAAATCCAGCCTCCGGCTGACACAAGTATCAACACCTAGCGGCCCAGCCCACCACATTACACGAGCCAAAATCCAAGCGTGCTGCCCTCAGAGCAGCCGCGCCCCTTCAAACATTGGTCATCCAAAATGGCCTGGCTTCCAGAAAATGAAAATTAGGTGGGGAATAATATTGCTCAAAAAAAGAAATAATTCGGCCTTTAAAGTGATTAAACCCGCATTTAACAAATCGTAACAAGAATTATTGTTTTTACATGCAACCGATTGAGCAACCACATCGTCTATAGGGCAGGTTTGAAAGATTTGTTAGAGAAAATACTGAATCAATAAAGTTATGAAAACGCTCGCTACCCTCTTTACCTTCATCGTTTTTGCTGGCACTGTATTCGCAGCAGCTCCTTCCAACACGACCATCGTGGCCGCCCGCAATGCTGAATCCAAAACCATAAATATGCACATCAGAGGCACTGACCACGTCAAGATCGGCAGCGCCATCACCGCCGAACTCATAGCGCTAGATGCAACCATAGCCCAATTGACTGTCGAAAATGCCAAAGGGAGCCGATTTCTGGAAACCGATATGGCACTCGAAGCAGGCATGAATGTCGTGCGCTTTAAGGTTGCCGAAATTCCCGCAGGAATATATTTCATTAAAGTTAATGTCAACGGCAAATCAGAAACGACGACCTTTGTTGTCAAATAAAATGAATTCATAATTCTATTAATATTTCCACTCGTTCTTTGCGATGGGCGACATAAGTCCTACAAAAAATTAGGTCACCCAAGAAGCCTCGGCAATGCCGGGGCTTCTTCATTGATGCCCAAGACCACAGCAAGCAATAGAAGCTCCAACGAGCACGTTGGCAATGCAAAAATACAGCCACAATCAATTTTTTTGACAATGGGTTGCACCCTACAATACTTACAATTCGAATTGGTGCCTCAGGTCCAGGATTTGGAAGTATTTTTGGGTAGTAGTCTATTCAATGTATTGATAGTCTTCGATTTAAAGTTAATTGTAACGACAATTCGAAATATCCAAAACTTTGGACTAAGTGAATAATTATTAACCTAAACTTGTTGCAAATCCCACACTGTGATCAGGTATTCCCCCTAGCTTTGTATCGAAATGAAAAGCGAAATCAAATAGAAAAAAGATGAAGCGAAAAAGTCGATTACAAATTTTAATGCTGTTTTTATTCCTCATGACCACCACTTTTGCTGCACATGCAAGTGGATTGGACGACCACCCCTCCTTGCATGCCAATACCGCAACATCGATCAGCCGCGTAACCCCTGGCAGTTCCATCCTCGCAAAATTTAGGAGTGAAAATTTTGCCGAAGCGCAGCTCTCGATCGAAAACAGTGCTGGCAAAGTGTTGATGCACAAGGCTATCGTGCTCGACCCAGGCGACAATCTCCTGCAGCTACAAGTCTCAGAAATTCCGGCAGGCGCATATTTCATCAAAGTGAAATCAGCCCAAGGAACCCACACGATGACCATCGTCGTGCAATAATTTGTCTCATACTGTATTGTGGACCAATGTTCGTTCTTTTTAAGATGGGCAACGGAAGTCCTACCTAAAACTTCTTCCCATAGGGCCTCGACACCGTCGGGGCCTTGCTTTTTGGATGCACCGTTTGCCGATTGCAACAACGGTCTTGCACATCTTCGTCAGCATGGCCTATATTTGCGCATGCGCAGTTTTCTTACATGGTTGGGCATCCTCTTATTCGGAGCGATGAGCGGATTTTCCCAGAGCAAAAGCCTTCAAAAAGCCGATCAATTGTTTGGAGATGCCTCCTATCCCGCCGCGATCGAAGCCTATCAAAAAGCCATTGAAGATGCCCCGACAAGCAGCCACGCCGTCATCAGGCTTGCCGACTGCTATCGCCTGACCGACGATTTCAGGACAGCACTCCGTTGGTATGCCAAGGCTGTGAAAATGAAAGGTGTAGAAGGGGAAGCTTGGTTTCATTATGGGGAGGTTTTGATGATGAACCGCAAATATGAAGAGGCGATTCCGTGGTTGGAGAAATACCAGAAAAAGATGCCTGGCGATGACCGTGTCGCAGACATGATCAGCTCCTGCCAAAATCAGCAAGCATTTGCAGCCTCCAAATCCTTGTTTCTCGTGCGCCGCCTCACGGTCAATTCCGAAGGCTCTGATTTTGGGCCCGCCTTCTTGGGGAAATCCGTCGTCTTTGCCTCCTCGCGCAAACGGTCTATCGTCAAGACCAACCGCACTGGCGAAAGCTATCTTGATTTTTATGTCGCTCCCTACGACGGAAAACCCGAGCTGGGTGAGCCAAGTCTCTTTCGTGGTGCGCTCAACACACCTGTGCATGAGGCCAATGCATGTTTCACGCCCGATGGCAAGGAAATGTATTTCACACGCAACCATGTGAAAAAAGGCAATGATCCAGGAGCGGGAGAGGTCGTGCAATTGGCGCTTTACCAAGCCACCTTGAGCGAGGGGAAATGGCAAAATGAAGAATTATTGCCCTTCAATCTCCCTGCCTATTCCTGTGGGCACCCAGCGCTCGCGCCCGATGGGAAGCACCTCTACTTCGTGAGCAACATGCCCGGCGGATTTGGCGGCACAGACATCTATGTGGTCGCGCAAGAAGGCAAAACTTGGGGCAAACCCGAAAATCTCGGCCAAGACATCAATTCCAAGGGCAATGAAATGTTTCCTTGGGCGGATGCCAAAGGCATGCTCTATTTTGCAAGCAACGGCCGTGGTGGCGTCGGTGGATTGGACATCTTCCAGGTCGATCCCAATGCCGATGTCATTGGCGACCCCGTAAATTTGGGCGCGCCTATCAACTCGGCATACGACGACTTTGGCCTCATCATAGACCCCGCAGCGGGCGTCGCTTTTTTCACGAGCAACCGCTTGGGCGGCCAAGGCGATGACGACCTCTATGCAGCCACGCAACTCATGCGTTGGCAAGGCACCGTCACCGACGCAGCAGGCCATCCGCTTGCCGACATCCAAGTCGATCTGCGCGAGGGCCGTTCCCGCACGTTGCTCACCACCGATGAAAGCGGCACCTTCACCGTCGGCATCAAACCCAATGCCAGCTACCTGCTGCTGCTCAAGGCACCCGGCAAAGCCGATTATCGACTGGAATTCAAAGGGAATGCAGCTCCGACAGCCCCTGCGATCCTCGTCGATTTGCCTTGATACAGGTCGCCGGCTTTCGCCAAAATCGCATGGAATAGCGGCCGATGGAAATCGGTCGTATCGCCGTGATGCGCACATTAAAGAATTGAATTTGAATAATTTCCAATATTATGCTTGTCTTTATGGCCCCTGACCGCGTTGCAAAATTGGCCCGTCCCGTCGTCGGGACGAACCAATTTTGCGCCTCCCCGCCTGCGACGGGACGCAGTGGCAGAAGCCAAAAATCCAGCGCATAATCATGGATGTTAATGAAGGCATATTCCTAAGTGTCTGAAATTGCGCAACAGGAAAAGGCAATTGCCCAGGCTGTTCAAAATTTGGGAGATACCCTGCATGTTTATCCTGTGCCAGCCGCGCAGCATTTGGCTTTCCAATGGACTGTGCCGACCGAGGCCATGTCTAAAATAGTGATTTCAGACAGGCTAGGCCCTGTGGAGATGCAGCTCCTACCGCAGGCGCAACTGCAAATGGGTAAGGCGACGCAAGTCTTTGACATCTCCGGCCTCCCTGCAGGGCAATATGTCTATCGCGTACATTCCAGTGCCCTGAGCCATACAGGCAAATTCTTGAAGGAATAGTGAGGTGCGCCAATTTGCTCGGCAGACGAGACATTGGTCCCGTCTGCTGAGCGAATTGGTCGGATGACGCAAGCAGCTTTTGCCCCTGTGCCCATGCGATTGCCCACCGCCGTAGCCTCACTGCAGATTGCCAACATGCGGCAACATGAAACCCGCGCGCCGCCCATATTCAGCCAATCGTATTGCAATCATAATCCACTGAAAATGAATACACAATGAATTTTTAAACAAACACACTGCAACGAATACAGATAAAAGCCCAAACTTCGCGCTTGCATGAAGGCTGTGATCTATTATTTTGTAGCGCCCTTGATCTATCTGGTTTCCTATCTGCCCTTTTGGTGGTTGTATAGGTTGTCTGATGGCTTGTTTGTAGTGCTCTACTACCTCGTGGGCTATCGCAGGAAAGTTGTCGGCAAAAACCTACAGAACGCCTTCCCCGAGAAATCAGAAGCTGACCGCAAAGCGATCGAACGCAAATATTACCGCTATCTGTGTGACCTCATCGTCGAGACGATCAAGAGCCTTTCCATCACACCCAAGGCACTGCGCAAGCGCCTTACCTTCAAGAATTTTGAAATTTTCCAGGCCTACTACGACCAAAAGCGCAGCATCATCATCGCCATGGGGCACTGGGGCAATTGGGAACTCGGCGGCGCGCGATTTGCGATCGAGCCTGTACACAAGCTCTATGTGATCTACCATCCGTTGCAAAACGAATACTTTGACAAGCTGGTCTTCAAGATGCGAAGCCGCCTTGGCAACGGGCTGTATCCCATGGCGCAAGCGATCAGGGGAATGATTCGCGACAAGGCCGAGCTCAATGCGACCGCCTTTATCGCCGATCAGACGCCCTCTCCCAGCGATGCCTTTTGGATGGAGTTTCTGAACCAAGACACCCCCGTCTTCACGGGCACAGGTAAAATCGCCAATAAGATGGATTACCCTGTCGTCTATGCTGGGGTCCGGCGCCTCAAAAGAGGCTATTACGAAATCAATTTGGAAGATTTGGTACCCAATCCGACAGCTTTGAACCCTTTTGAGATTGTAGAGTTGTTCACACGGAGACTAGAAGAAGATATCAGGGAAATGCCTGAGACATGGCTATGGTCCCATCGACGCTGGAAACACAAAAGAACACAATCGCAATCACCGCAATAATGCTGGAAGGAAAACAATTGATCGTTGCGACCAAGGCTTTTGCCGAAGAAGACCGCACCAAAAGCTGGCTTTATACCCTATCGACATTCGTACTTTTGGTGGCAGCCTTCATCGGTGCCGTATCGCCTTGGCATATCGCCTTGCGCATGCCATGCAGCCTATTTACTGGGCTATTGTTGCTACGGTTGTTTACCATCTACCACGACTACCTGCATCACACGATTCTCAAGGACTCGCTCGCTGCACGTATTCTGTTCACGTTTTTTGGCTTGTACACCCTCAATCCGCCGAGCATCTGGAAACGCTCACATGATCACCATCACAAGCACAATTCCAATCTGCATACATCCAGTATCGGCTCGTTTCCGATCCTTACCAAAGAGAAATTCCTTTCACTTCCCAAAAAGGGGCAGTTTCAATACCTGTTTGTGCGCCACCCGCTCACGATCGCGGCAGGCTATTTGTTTGCATTTCTTTGGGGCATGTGTGTACTATCCTTGACCAGAAACCCTTCCAAGCATTGGGACTCCGGCGTGGCATTGGTCATGCACTTGGCGATCGGCGTGACACTCGTATTGACTTTGGGATGGACCGCTTTTTTGTTGGGATTCTTGCTGCCTGCAATTTTTTCCAGTGCGATGGGTTCCTACCTTTTTTACGCACAGCACAACTTCCCGACCGCGACATTTACCGATCAGCAATCTTGGACCTATATCGGTGCAGCTTTACAGTCGTCGAGCTATATGAAAATGGGGCCGATCATGCATTGGTTCACAGGAAATATCGGCTACCATCACGTGCACCATACCAATGCCCGCATCCCATTTTACCGCCTGCCAGAGGCATACGCTGCATTTCCCGCCTTCCAAAATGCCAAAACAACATCGCTGCACCCACGGGATATTTTGGCCTGTCTCCAAATGAAAGCTTGGGATCCAAAATCCCACAAAATGCTTACGATGAAGGAATTGCGGGCGTAATAGGGTATCGATTGCCAGCAACACAAAACAGGGAATACCAAGCGATACTCCCTGCCTCGAATTTTTAGGCTTGTGCCTATCGAAGGGTAGGGAAATCGCATGAAACCTGAAAATCCATCACCCGGGATCCTCGGGTTCCTCCTCAGCTTCTATGAGTTCGATGATCAGGAGCAAGATTTGCCTCGATCGGCTATTGGACAACATCCTTGGGGCGAATCTGGCAAGGCCTTCACCAGAAAGATGCTTGTGAAACGAAAAATGAACCGTCATGCTGAGCGATTTTGGTGTGTACAGGTGACCAGTGTGGGCTTAAACCTGATCGACGGCTTTTGAGAGGAAACCTGGATGCTAACCCTCACGCATTTTCATGCGATTGCCCTAAATCGAAGGGACATTTACTTTGAGGATGGGGAAACTCTTGCAATAGTCATATTTCATAATAACGAACATATTTCGAATAGACTTCAGCAGTCGATCTATATCGCAGGTAATAACGATCGTTGTAGATATTCCCCAAAAAAGCAGATTGCACAACGCCCAGCAGGGAACATTGTGCAATCCGCTTTTTCAGAAAGTGATGCCCTTATCGAATGAGCGTACAGCTACCTTTTTTCTCGATCATTGTACCGTCAAACCCGCGTCCAGTTGCGACCCAGACAAAGACGCCTTCTTGGCATGGCTTATCACGCCATGTGCCGTCCCAGTGCTTGGTGAGGTCAAAGGACTCAAAGATCAAAGCCCCCCAGCGGTCAAAGAGCATGAAATGGTACTCGGCGATGAAGTGGCCCTTGAGTTCAAAGAACTCGTTGAGGCCGTCGCCGTTGGGCGTGAAGGCGTTGGGGGCGAAGAGCGTCGGGCCCACCGGCACACAACTCTCATTGCTCAAGCTGCGGCAGCTGCCGCCATTCTCATTGCCAAAGACACGGTAGCAATAGAAGGGCTGATCGAGATTGGTCAGCTGATCCAGCAACTCGCTGATGCCACCAGGATTGGTGATCACAGCCTGCCAAGCCTGTGTGGCCTCGTTGAACACCTCGATGTTGTAGGTGATCACGCCATTGGTCCATTCCTCATATTCATTCCACTCCAAAAACGGCAAGCCAGTCTGCAAGTCGGTCTCCAACAATATTGTGCGGCCGATATTGCTGTAGGGTCCCAAGTCACCACAACTGTCGATCATCGAGAGACGGTAATAATAGGACTGCGTATGCACCGAGACATTAAGGTCGGTAAACGAAGCCGTGTTGGCTGGCAAGGTCGCGATGGTCTGCCAAGCGGTACCGTTTTCTGACCTTTCCAAGAAGATGATCATCGCATTGGAATTGGGGGGGAAGTTCCAGTCGATTTCCACAAAGGTATCGCTCACCACAGTCGCCGCGCAGATGTAAAGCGGGATCGCATTGGGGATGTGGATCGGATTGGCGCAGGCCGTGTCGCTCCAAGAGCGCTCGCGGGTGCCGCCAAATTCGCGGGCCCTGATGCGGTAGCAAAAGTCGTCGTAGCAGACCATCGTCGAGTCGATGAAACTCGTGGTGCCGCCGGGTGTGCTACCGATATAGGTGACCGCGAGCGTATCAGGGCCCGCGAATTTGGCGGCACCCGCGAGCGCTCTTGGAGCGACACGGCCTGCGCCAATCCGATCCACATCCCCAATGCGATCCCGCTTTACATCTGCGCGGCGACTGTGGTGAG
>JANORP010000012.1:0-19417 GCA_031415375.1 Bacteroidota bacterium
TTGGGCATCTACCACGGTCACCGTGAAGGAGCAGGTGGCCGTTGTACCATTTGCCGCAGTGACCCTAAATGTGTTGGTGGTGACACCGAGGGGATAGGTCGCTCCGCTGGCCAAGCCTGCGGTCTGCGCCGTCGTGGAACCTGGGCAGTTGTCTGCGCCAGTCGGGGCCGTGTAAGTCGCCGTTGCATTGCAGGCTCCGGTCGCGGCATTCACGCTCACGTTGGCGGGGCAAGTGATGGTCGGCGCTTGCGCATCCACCACGGTCACGGTGAAGGAGCAAGTCGTTGTGGCACCATTTGCCGCAGTGACCCTAAATGTATTGGTAGTGACGCCGACAGGATAGCTCGCACCGCTGGCCAAGCCTGCAATCTGAGCAGTGGTGGCACCAGGACAGTTGTCGATGCCCACAGCGGCAGTGTAGGTAGCAGTGGCCGTACATGCGCCAGTGGCGGCATTCACGCTCACGTTTGCCGGGCATGTGATGACAGGTGCTGTCACGTCGGTGGCAGTGCCAACGGTCACCGATGTCGTAGCTGTGCAACCATTGCCGTCGGTAACGGTGACGGTATAGTTCCCAGCACAGAGTCCGCTCGGATCCTCGGCAGTGGTGCCATTGGACCAGTTGTAAGTATAAGGTGTGCCAGCGGCACCAGCGATGGCATATTTTGCAGCCAAGTAATTGCGCACGCCTTGGAGCTCAGTATTGTTGAGCACACGGTTGTACACGATCACTTCGGCGACATCTGCATTGGACATTTCGTTGAGACCATTGCTCCAACCATTCAGTTGCAATTGCCCAAAGCCCGATACGCCACCCGCATTGGAAGCGATGGTCGTGGAGAAGTCGTAGAAGTTGGTGAGGGCACCCGAGCCTGTCGCGTGAAACATGTGTGTGAGCAGGTCTGGTGCCGGGCCATTTGAGGCCGTGACCCACCCATTGGCATACATGACGTTTTGATAGCCTCCCCAGTTGCCGAGGAGCCAATTGGTGCTAGCCGATGAGATCAAGCGTCCATTGGCACCACCATTCATCTTTGTGATGGTGAAAATGGTATAGGGCGTGGCAAAGCTCGCTGCCGAAGTCATGAACTGGGCGGTATTGAACCGCACGACGGGCTTGCCATTCATGACACTTGATACAAACGAGGGTCGGTTGCCAGCTGAAGCTTGGGCAATATTGTTGCCAATGCCACTCAGATCGGACCATTGGAGCACATTGCCCGATGCATCGCGCAAAATACCATTGTCGCCATTGGCCCACATGACCAGATTGGAGGCAAGGCTGCTGGCGTTTGGTTGGCTGGCAGATGGCGTGCCGCCGCTCACTGTGAGATTTACTGTACCATCGCAGACACCAATGCAAGACGCATTTGTGACTGTGGTTGACAGGCTGATAGCAGCAGGCTGGGTCACCGTACCCGAGGCAGTGGTGGTACAGCCATTGGCTGAAGTCACTGTGACAGTATAGCTACCTGGAGCGCGGCCGGTGACGACTGCGGTATTTTGGCCAGAAGACCAAGCATACGTGTAGGGCGGATTGCCACCCGTGACATTGGCAGAGACGACTCCATTTGCTGAACCATTGCAGGTGACATTGGTCACGCCCACTGTGGCGACTGGCATTGGATTCACGGTGACTTGCAAGTTGTCATCCCCAGACATCACGACATTCACAAAGCTTGCACCATTGCTATAGAGGGACAGGTCACCAAAGAGCGTTGCAGACGGAGCAATGGTGCTCGTGTAATTCACCACACCGTTTTTCTTATAGACAATTTGGTTGCTTGAAGTCCATTCCACACGGAATACATCGCCCGTCGTATATGCTCCGAGGTTGGTGCCGTTGCCACAGTTTTCATAGATATACTCATTGCCGTCGGCTGCGAGGTAGATGGCATAGTCAATGCTGCAATAACTGTTGTCGGTTGCAGGGTCTGAATTGAGACCCATCATTTTATAAGTATTGGTCTGGCCAGCTTGGAACTGGATATAACCACCTATGCGCGCATTCTGCAAGCTGTATGCACCGCCGTCCCAACTGTCTGGACCGCTTTTGGAAATGGTGGAGATCGTCGCGCTGGTATTGCTGGCAAATGCCGTCCAAGCCACGTTTTGTGGCTGCCCCGTAAAGGCCACTGTAGGGCAACCATCTGTGACTTTCCTGCGGTAATAGATCGTACCTACAGTATTTGGCGGGGTATAAGTCAATGCATTTGCACCGACGATATCTGCAAAGTTGATGTTGTCTGTGCTGGATTGCCAGAGGTAGCTGTAGCTACCCGTGCCGCCAACTGCAGGATTTATACTTGTGAAAGCGACAGGGCCGGGTGAAGCACAGACGGTCTGGTCTGCCTGAACCGTGCCAGCGCCCAAGTTGTTGCTGAAGGTGATCACGACGTCGTCAAAAGAAGCTGCACAGGGTGAATTGGAAATGGTCCAACGCAAGGTATAGCTGACGCCAGGGATGCCGCTGAAGCTGGAAGTCGGGCTGGCAAAGGATCCCAAGGATCCACCTGCACCTGCGATGATGCTCCAAGTGCCGCCACCGACCGAGGGCGCATTGCCCGCCAAGGTGGTGCTCACGGCACCACAAATGGTGCGGTCCACACCTGCGTTGGCCGTCGTAGGATTTGCACGCAAGTTGATGATCACATCGTCGATGCTCGATGGGCATCCCGAAAGTGAAATGGTCCAACGTAAGGTATAGGATGTATTGGCCGCGCCCGAGAAGGTGGATGTAGCACTCCCGGGCGTGGCGATTGAGCCACCTGCGCCAGAAATGATACTCCATGCACCTACGCCTAAAGCGGGAGCATTGGCAGCCAAACCAATGGAAGTACCACAAATCGTTTGGTCAGCACCTGCATTGGCAGCTGAGACACCGGAACCAGCTGTGACCAAGAAACTGCAATCTGCAAGATTGCCGCCCAAACGATCTACCGCCAGCAACCATGTGTTTGGGTTGCTACAGCCATTGATCCCTTTTTCGCGCACAAAGGGGACGAAGTTTACCGGTGCATTCGTGCCTCCATAATCTTCGCCAACAACTGAATATCCAGTATTTGAATAAATGAATTCCAACTGCCCTGGTGTTTTATTACAGTCACAGGTAAGGTGACCGCTTCGGTAATAATATGTGAAGGCCCCGCAGGCACCTACCACGCAAGTACCTGCACCATAGACAGACTCACAGGCCTTGAGGGCGATGGTCTGAGCATTGTCGCCCTCGTTGAAACTAAATGTGCCGCCTGCACCATTGTTGAAGACACCGCCGGTACCATGGTCACGTGCCCTGAAGGTCACCGTCGTCGTGCCCGTCGGGAAAGTGGAACCACTGGCAAGGCCTGCAATCTGCGCAAGGCGTGCAAACTGGCAATTGTCTGATCCTGATGCTGCGAATGTGACCGGGCTTGAGCAAGCCACAGAGATGTTGCCTGGGCAGCTGATTGCTGGAGCGACTTGGTCGATCGGTGTGAAGGTCGTCGTTTCATTGCTTGCAGCCCAGTTGGCACTATTTCTGCCGCCGGGGACGTGCGCCACTGAACCTTGAGCATTTTCAATACCCTGTGTATTCAGGCCACCGTCTGAAGGACAGGAAATACAAGAGACTGCTGCAACGTTGCTGGATTCGTAGAGCTTGATCTGGAAGGTCACAGGATTGCCGCCACCAAAGTGCTGGACATCGGTAAAGGAAACCACCAAGCGCCTGAAGGGGGCCGATCCAAATATGCCATAACCAATCGTGCCGCCCAGGGAAGGGTTCAAGTCCTCCCAGAAACCAGCGATGAGATTGTTGGGGTCTGCGCCATTGGGCAAGCCTTGGCCAGAACAACAACCATTTCCTGAGGCTGTATTGAAGCTGATGAAGCCATTGGAAGAAATGATGAAACTGTTGTAGGTCGTTCCATAAAAATTGAAATTGAAGCCAATGCCAAGGGCACCCGTAATGGCATCGTCGGTAAGCCCTACAGAAGTGCCGCCGATATCAAGGGTATATCCACCACCCGGGCCTGAGATCACATAGTCACAGGCCGTCTGCGCAACAACTCTGGGTGCGGAGAAGCCGATCACGGCTAGCATGGCCGCGAAAATAAAAATTGGCCTCAATACAACTATTGAGACCAATTTCTTTGGAACGAACAAGGTGGAACCTTTCATATCCTAAATCAGATAATGGAACGACAAAACTGAATATCGAAAACTAGGCTGCCCAATCGACAGCCTAGGACAAGGCAATTATTTAGTTGCCTTTTTGATCATTCACCCAGGCAGCCTTGGCTTTTTCTGGATCGCTGATGCCTTTGTAATTGTGGTAAGGCGAGCCTTCAGAAGACGTCCTAGGAGCTGGAGCCTCTGTTGGTGTTTTCCAATTGGCATTTTGGAGGGTCTGCACATCTTTTTGAATTTGTGCGGCTTGCTGGGCGGGGGTGGCGTTTTGGGTAGCTACCCATTTTTCATGCTCTTGGTCAAAACCTGGCTGGCCTTGCATGTTTTTCAATGCCGCTGGCATCTCGCTCGCCGTGGACGACTTGGTGCCTTCGGCACTCTTGCCAGCTTGCGCAAATACAGATGTGCTTGCCATCATCCATACGAGAGACACAAGCAAAGTTGTAGATATCCTATTCATACGCTTTGATTTCCTAAATTCCCAATTGTTGCAAATCACTACTAGCCAATCTAGCACCGGCGTGCGACCTCTGTAATTTACTCAATAAGCAAATTGTACCTATCAAGCAACTATCTTGAAAGCCGCCTAAGAGTCTATTTCGACCGTATTTCCAATATCAAGCTCAGGTTGTTGATTGAATACCCAAGTCTTATGCTAAATCAAAGGTAAGAAAAAGGTTGGCTTCTCCAAAAAAATAATTCGAGGCTGACTCCCAATTGCCTATGAACTACATTGGTTGCGCGTCGCGGCCAGTTTCAACAAACTCGTATGCTGATCGCCGAAGCAAAGCAGCCCACTTGCATGTTACATTTTGCTTTGATTTGGGGATTATTTTTGTTGTCTGCTGGTTGGTTTTGAATTTGGATTGGGACGAATGCTGCATGGGATCGTGCGTAAGTTGTCAGGCTAGTCTGTCTGGGATTCAGGATTCGTGAGCTCCCGCTCAATGAGCGGGACATGCACGGCTCACGGTAGTGTCAGCGTTGGGAGCTCCCGCACAATGTGCGGGACAGGCACAGCTCCCGCTTCTTTGGCTTCTCAGGTAGCTCCCGCTTCGATTGTCGTGCAGGTAATGCCCGTTGCACGCTGGAATCGATTGACTAAAATGCTTACTTTGCAGCTTGGCTCATCGTGGTATTGCATGCGTTACCTATTTCCGCCTGGTTTTTTTGCACGTGTCTCAGTGCGGCTCTCGCTGCTGATCTTTGGGGTCGCGGTTTTGCTGTATGCGCAGACGGTGCGCTATGACTACGCTTGGGACGATGCGATCGTGATCACTGAAAATGAGCGCGTACAGCAAGGATTTGCAGGATTGGCGAGCCATTGGTACAAGCACAAGTCTGACCTGCTCCAAGACCAATATGGGTATCGCCCAGTTGTCATGACTACTTTTGGGCTTGAATATGGGTTTTTTGGGCACAATCCAGCGATTCCCCACCTCACCAACACGCTGCTCTATGCCCTGCTCTGCGTGGTGATCTTTGCAGTGCTGCGGCGACTGCTACCCCAACTGGGGATCTGGGTGCTGCTGGCCGCGACGATGCTCTATGTATTGCATCCGCTGCATGTGGAGGCGGTCGCCAATATCAAGAGCCGCGATGAACTCATGGCTTTCCTGCTCGCGCTCAGCAGCCTCTGGTTGCTGCTGCGCTACTATGACTCAGGAAAGATAGGGCATCTTGCTGCTGCTGTGACGGCGATGTGCCTGGCTTTTTTGTCGAAGGAAAGCGCGGTGGCGATGCTACCGATCATGGGTTTGGCCATTTTGTTGCAGCCGGGCAGCTTGCGCAAAAAGCTGACCCTCTTGCTCCCACTGCCGCTGCTGGCAGCTGCCGCATTCCTCATCTACCGCTGGGCAGATGCGAGCTCGGTCGATGTGGCCCTGACTGCGGGCGCGGGGATCTTTCAAGAAGACCTGGGCCTAGGCAATCCCATGCTCTCTGCACCCAATGAAAGCATGCTGCTATCGACCAAGGTAACGCTGCCGCTGCGCTACCTCGGGGAGTTTTTCTGGCCATGGCCGCTGGTCTATTATAGTGGCTATGACCATATACAGCTCTCTGATTGGAGCCATCCGCTGGCTGGAATATCTTTGAGTGTGATGGGCTCGTGGACGGTGGCTGCATTGGTGTTTTTGCGGCGCGATAAGGCGCCGCTCTATGCACTGGCTTTCTTTGCGGGCTACCTTTCCTTGTACGCACATTTCATAAGGCCACTTGCCGACTTGATGGCAGATCGTTTTATGCTTGCACCATCCTTGGGTGCCTCCTTGCTCACGGCATGGGTTTTGGCGAGGCTATTTGGCATCGCGATGCCCAAAACTTCACCGACAACTGATTCGACTAAATCGTCGCAGCCTCAGAGGCACAAAGTAATCATCTATCTCTCTCTGATGGGCGCCTTTGCGTTGCTCATGGGCTACCGCAGCCTCGACCGCATGCCTGCCTGGAAAGACAATTTGAGCCTGTTTAGCACCGACATCCCCCAGCTGCCTGGGTGTGCGCGCTGCCATGTACACTATGCAGGCGCTCTCGCGCAGGCTTACCAAAAAAAGGGAGGCACGGCTGCCGATGTGGACTGTATCGTCACGGAGTATGAGCTGGGCATCTATTTGAGTCCGACGGTGTATTACGGCCGCATCGAGTTGGCGCAGTTTCATTACAGCCTCCAGCAATTTGTGGAGGGCGTGGCGGTGATGGCTGCGGCCGTAAAGCAGTTTCCCGACCAAGCCCGTCCCTCCTATTATCTTGGCTATGGCGAATATTTCCTCGGAAAATACGCTGATGCTGCGACACATCTCAAACGGTCATGGGACTTGGCCCCGACACGTGAGGATGCGCCCTATTACCTTGCTTGGTCCTATTATTTTCAGGGCAAGGTGCCCGAGGCTATTGCCTTGGCGGAGGTTTGCATCGTTCGTTACCCCCACAATGATCAGTTTCACGATGCGCTCAGCGATTTCCACTTTGGCAGTGGCGACGCTGAGCAGGGTTTTGCAGTGCTCAAAACGGGCATTGCACGGTTTCAATCACGCTTGCTCTACCGCAAGATGGTGCAGCGCTGCACGGAGTCTGGGCAAGCGGAGCTTGCTGGGACTTATCGGCAGGAGGCTCAGCGGCTTGGGAAGTGGGAGTAGGTAGTAGTTAGCAGTTAGTAGTTAGCAGTTAGTCGGGAGTCGGATTTTTTTGGTTTGGGGTGACGTCTTACGCAATTGGTGCAATTGTCTTATTTTTGCAGCGGAAGTATTCAGTATTGGTAATCGGAGATTGGTATGTATCGTTTTCATTCGCTCATTTTGGTGACGCTGGCTAGCTTGGCTTGGGTCTCGTGTCAAAAGATCAGTTCCAGACAGGATTTGGAGTCTATACAGTCCATGGAGAAAAAGGCGGATGAAAACCGTGAGGCGGCGAGCCTGGGTGCTGCTGCATTGGACTTAAAACTGCTCGACAGCCTCGGCAGCGGTTACTTGGCATGGGCAGATCATTATCCCGATGCACCTGAGACGCCTGAATTTCTGTTCAGAGCTGGGGAGCTGTATTCCAATGAATTACAAGATTTCCCAAAAGCGATCGCCGCCTTTGAGCGGGATTACAAAAACTACCCTGCGCACACTACGGCTGCGAATGCACTTTTTTTCATCGGCTACTTGTACAACAATTCGCTGCATGACCTGCCCAAGGCCGAGCAGTATTACAAGGAATTCATCGCGCAATACCCGCAACACGAGATGGCCAAACATGCACAGTTTGAGCTGGAATCGCTGGGCATGAGCCCCGACGAGGTGTTTGCAAAGATCATCGGAAACGATAGCACTGGGGCTGGCCTAGATAGCTTGGTAGGGGACTCGGTGTTGTAGGGGATGCGGATTGGGATGATCGTTTCAATGGCTATGTATTGATTGGCAATGGGTGCTTGCAAGGGCGTCGCAGGAATGTGCTGGATGCACTGACGGCTGGCGGATTGGTGCTTGCTGCCATATTGTGGCCATGGGTATCGCTGCGCGGTGAATGAAGCACAGGTATGGGCGCAAAGTGCAGGTGCAATAGGCGACCGCTGCTGATCGCGGGAAAGGGCCGTAGGTGGCGTATGTCGGGATGAATGGTGAATGCGTGATGGATGGGTGATGGATGGTTCGTGAAGCTTTGGGGCTAATCTGCGGGCGGAAAGCAGGCAAATGGGTAAGTAATCATGGTAAAATATTTGCCGTAGCTCTGCTGTACACGGATAGGAAGTAGGTCTTGCATTTTGGTTGTGAATTGCCTATTTTCGATTTATAAACTGTTGCAACATGGCAAAACAAGTAGGCAAGGTCTTGTTTTTGGGTACGCGCTTGGGATGCACGGGGTATGTGCTGGGTGGGAAGCCTTACATCCGCCGACGGAGCACGTTGGATGGGAAACGGGTGAGGCAGGATGCTGCCTTTGCACGGTCGCGGGTTGCTGCTGCTGCTTTTGGGGAGGCTGCTCGCTTTACTGCGCGGCTCTGGCGTGAGGTGCCTGCTGAGCTGAAACGGCTGATGGATGGAGGTGCCTATAACCGAATTGTAAATGCTGTGCGTGAGGGTCATGCATCCAATGGCGCATGGCAAAAGGCAGATGATTTGGGAAATGATGGGCTAGGGCTAGGGCTGCTGGATCGCACTGCTGTGCGGTGCCAATATGGCGCTACTGGACATGCGGTGCGGCCATATTCGCTTGAAGGACTGGGCGGTGTGCTGAACGGTCTGGACTTAAGTGCTGGTCATTTGCTCGCTGAGGGGGTGGCGCTTGTGGCCCGAGATCGGAAGGGGGTGCGGTATCGCGGTGCTGGAGATTTGCTGCATCTGCGCGGTTGCGGACGTGTGGGATTTGAGGATCTGGATGGCTTGCTGCCATTTTGTGGCGATGCTGAGGCTGTGCGCGCAAGGGTGGTCACTGCCTCGGTGGGCTTGCGGTCGGCGCCAAGCTTGAAGGGCGTGGGCTGCTCCGCAGTAGGTGAATGGGTGCTGGTGGAACCCGGATGCGGGGCTGTGATGGTGGATTTGCCAGCGGCTTGCACGGGTGGTGCGCTGCGGATTGTGGGCTTGGAAGTGGCTGTGAAACGACGTGGACGCTGGAAACGGCTGGTTGCTGGTTGCAAGGTTTATGTGCTTGAGGTTGGGGGGATCAGGCAGGGTTGTGTGAATGGGAATGTGAGGCCCCGCCGTGGACAAACGAAGCCTAAACCGCCGCTACGCTACATCTCGGCGACCGATCTGGGATCGTGCAGGGCGCTCCATACCTTCACAATGGATGGTTGATGCCGCTGGGGTCGGGGCCTGGGTGCTGTTGCAGATGGCTATGCGCTGTGGTGTGCTCCCTTTGTAAAAAAGTGTGCCTATCGGCTACTTTGCCAGTAGTGAGTACAAGGCTTGTCTTTTCGACCGGAGTGATCGAGGGAGCGAAGCGAGCCGATCACGTAGCGGAGAAATCTAGCGCGGCCAGATACACCTCCTGCTTAAAAGCTCCTATTTGCAATTCCTGCCAAAAACTGCTCATCAGAAGGGCAATTTAGTAGGAGGTGTATCAATGGGCGCAAGATTTCTCCGCTACGTTTTTTGGCATTTGCTGCGGCTCTTCCAGAGCCTTGCAAATACCAAAAAACTCCGGTCGAAAAGACAAAAAATTTGGCATACTGGCAAAGTTCCAGACAAGCATCTAAAAAAGTGTAGGGAAGCGCGAAGATCAATTGCAGAATTGACGTATGTTTGGTGTACCTAGGGGCCAGCCGATTTTGGATGGTTTTGGGGTGGGTGGCGGAGGCTGCTTGCGTAGGCTGGCAAAAAGAAAAATATGGGCTTGGATACACAGAGTTTACAACCGATCATCAACTTCATCTGGACGGTTGCAGATGATGTCTTGATCAACAAATACCTTGAAAATCAATACCAAGATGTGATCTTGCCGATGACAGTCTTGCGCAGGCTGGACTTGGCGCTGGAACCGAGCAAGGATTTGGTATTGAAGACCTACAATGATTTCAAGGCCAAAATGGACAACCTGAGTGGTTTGCTCACGAGCAAGGAGCATGGCTCAGGTTTGGCATTTTACAATACATCACGGTTTAGCCTGAAAAACCTCTTGAACGATGCCAAGGCGATCGATGCCAATTTTGAGGACTACTTGAATGGCTTTAGCGCCAATGTGCAAGACATCATCGGCAAATTCAAGTTCAGGAACCAATTGGCGACGTTGAAGGATACGGGCATCACGTTTGCACTGATCGAAAAGTTTTGCAATCCCAAGGTGGAGTTGAGTCCAGCCAAGATCAGCCCGATGGCAATGGGCTATATGTTTGAGGACTTGTTGCGGCGGTTCAATGAAAAGACAAATGCTGCGGCAGGACGCCACTTCACGCCCCGTGAGATCATCGAGCTCATGACACACCTGGTCTATCTACCCGTCAAGGACAAGATACAGCAGGGCACTTACCTGGTCTATGATCCCTGTGCGGGATCGGGGGCAATGCTCACACAAAGCAAAAAATATGCGACCGACCCCGAGGGTGAGATCCGTTCCAAGGCGACGTTTCACCTGTATGGGCAGGAAAACACGGGCGAGATGTATGCGATTTGCAAGTCGGATATGCTCTTGAAAGGAGAAGACCCTGACAAGATCAAGTTTGGCTCGACGCTGAGTGAATATGGTTTTGATGCTGACCTGCGCTTCAACTTTATGCTCACCAACCCACCTTATGGCACGAGCTGGAAGCAGGACATGGACAATCTGAATGTGGGGACGGGTAAAAAATTTGAACTCACCGACAAGCGTTTCAATCTGTCCTTAAAGGGCGCTGATGGCAAGCTGGAACCCACCTGCCTCACATCAAGTAGCAGTGATGGGCAGCTTATGTTTATGCTGCATATGCTCGCCAAGATGAAAAGCCCCGCAGATGGGGGCAGTCGCATTGCCTCGGTTCACAATGGCGCTGCTTTGTTTACAGGCGATGCTGGGTCGAGCGAAAGCGGCATCCGGCAATATATCTTGGAAAATGACTTGCTGGAGTGCATTATCCAATTGCCCAATGACATGTTTTACAATACGGGTATCGCCACTTATGTCTGGATACTGAGCAATGTCAAGGAAAAGCGTCGCAAAGGCAAGGTGCAGTTGATCAATGCCTCAACGGATGCGTTTTTCCAGAAAATGCGAAAACCACTGGGCAGCAAACGTAATGAACTCGCGGCAGCACATATCCTGCTGGTGCAGGAACTTTACTTTGGATTTAGCGAAGGGCCACATAGCAAGATGTTTGACACGGAGGATTTTGGCTTTTACCAAGTCACAGTACAGCAACCTGAGCGGGATGCCAAAGGCAAGATCGTGAAGGACAGCAAGGGCAAACCCAAACCCGACAAGGACTTAAAGGACGTGGAAAATGTGCCGATGAAGGAAAAGATCGGCGATTACTTCGCGCGGGAAGTGCTGCCCTTTGCCCCCGCAGCTTGGTACGAAACCAAGATGAAAGTAGGTTACAAAATACCTTTCAACAAGTACTTTTACCAATATCAAGTTCTCAGGTCGCTCTCTGAGATCATTGCAGATATTCGCGAATTGGAAAAGGAAACCGAAAATCTGTTGAAGGGGATCGTCGAATGAGCCACCTCCAAATGTATTCCGAATATAAAGAGAGTGGTGTAGCTTGGCTTGGGGAAATTCCGAAACATTGGGGAGCACCTAGGCTTAGGTATCTCGCAAGAATTACCACTGGTGGGAGGAATACTGAGGATAAGAAGCCAGATGGTGATTTCAACTTCTACGTACGGTCCCAAAAGGTAGAAAGAATCGATTCTTACTCTTTTGAGGGCGAAGGAATTCTGACAGCGGGTGATGGGGTTGGAGTTGGTAAGGTTTTTCATCACGTGAATGAAAAACTAGATTTTCACCAGCGGGTTTACCTATTCTACAAGTTTCCCGAATATGTAAGCGCAAGGTTTCTATTCTATTATCTCAGGATTTTTTTGATTATCGACCTGAAGCTGTACAATGCAAAATCAACTGTTGATAGCATACGCCTTCCAACGCTGAAAAATTTCCAAGTTTGCCTCCCTCCAATTCTCGAACAAACGGCCATCGCCCGCTTTCTGGATTACAAAGTAGGCAAGATCGACCGCTTTATCCGCAAGAAAAAACAGCTGATCAAGCTGCTGAATGAGCAGAAGGCGGCGATCGTCAACGAGGCTGTGACCAAGGGGCTGGACCCGACGGTGCCGATGAAGGATAGCGGGATCGCTTGGCTGGGGGAGATTCCGGCGCATTGGGAGGTGAGGAAGTTGAAAACAATGAGCAAAACGACGAGTGGCGCAACACCGCTTTCATCCAATCAGGCTGAATACTACGATGGAGAAATTCCTTGGGTTAGAACAACAGATTTGACAGATGACTTTGTAACGATTGATGATATTCCGATTAGAATCACAAATAAGGCTGTGGCGGAAACAGCTTGCTCAAGGTTGCCTATTGGAAGCGTTTTGGTAGGAATGTATGGTGGTGCAGGAACAATTGGGAAAAATGGACTTTTGATGACTGCTGCTGTTACTAATCAGGCTGTATGTGGAATATTTCCATCCAGCATCTTCGTTTCAAGGTATTTGCAGTTCTATTTACATTTTTATCGGCCGTTTTGGATGATTACTGCGTCAGGTACAAGAAAAGATCCAAACATTGGCCAAGAACATATTAGAAACTTGCTTGTCGCAATGCCCCCTCGTTCGGAACAAGAACAAATCGTTGATTTTATTGAATCGGAAACGGCGATAATCAAGATGACCATCACCACCATCCAAAAAGAAATTGCCTTGACGGAAGAATACCGCACCGCCTTGATCGCTGAGGCTGTGACAGGGAAGATCGATGTGCGGGGGTATGCCATGAGGGACGAGGGGTTAGAGGCGTATGAGGGGCTAGGGGCTAGGGGCCTGGGGCTAGAGACGGTGGACGAGGAGGGGGAGGACTTACTTGAAGAGCCTGAGGATGCCGGGGCGTATGGGAATGGAGAAAATGAGTAGATTTGGAGGCATTGGATGATCTTAAAAACGTCTAACATGGAAGAAAACAACGAAGAAATCGTAGAAAAGGAAGGGATCGACACCACGGTGGTGATGATGGAAAAGCCATTTGATCCGACTCTGATCAACATTGAAACGAAGACCCCATCGTTGGATACGCTGATCAAGCGCATTGAGCGCGGCGAAGTCGAAATGAACAGCGACAACTACTTTCAACGCAAGGACGATCTATGGAATGTCACGCAACAGAGTCGGTTGATTGAGTCAATATTGATCCGGTTTCCTTTGCCTGCCTTTTTCTTTGATGCGACCAACGAGAAGAATTGGCTTATCGTGGACGGGCTGCAAAGGATGAGCAGCATCCGCAATTTTTGTGTGAAGAAGACATTGGCACTCACCAATATGGAGTTTCTTACACAATTGAATGGCAAGACTTGGGACGATCTCCCAATCGACCTGCGGCGCCTCATCGAGGAAGCTCAGGTGGTGATCTATAAAATCTTGCCGGGCACACCTACCGATGTGAAATTTAACATCTTCAAGCGGATCAATACGGGAGGATTGGTATTGGAAGCCCAAGAAATCAGGCACGCTTTGTTTCAAGGAACACCTTCTAGGTTTGTCGCTGAACTTTCACGCGAACCGTCTTTTGTGGAAGCCACACTAGGCAAAATCAAGACTGATCGGATGCTGGACCGCGATTTCGCCAATCGTTTCTTGGCCTTCTACCTTTTGGGAACCGACACGATGGGTTCTGATTTGGATACCTTCATGAGCAAGGCAATGGCCAAGATCTATGACAAGACAGATGAGGAGCGCGCAAAAATCAAGGAAGACTTTGTTGAAGCGATGAAGTTGGCAAGGAAATTATTTGGTGATGAGGCCTTTAGAAAAGTCTATCGTGACTACCAACGCCTCCCTCCGATCAATAAAGCTTTGTTTGATACGATTTCTGCCCAGTTTGCGTTATGCACCACTGAAGAACGTGCCTCGGTCCTCGGTCATAAGCAGCAATTCAAATCGAGGATGCGATCAGAATTGGCTGACGATCCAGATTTTTTTGCATCGGTAACAAGTTCGACTGGCGACCGAAACAAGGTGAAGTATCGCCATGAAAAGGTGCGCGAAATGATAAACTCAACATTGCTATGATAGAGTCAATAGAAATCAAGAATTGGAAGTCCATCAAGGAAAAGTATTTCCCGTTGAGGAACCTGAATGTACTGCTTGGATTGAATGGGATGGGAAAAAGTTCCTTTATTCAGTTTCTGCTGACGCTAAGACAGTCGGAAATATATAACGGGAAACTCAATCTGAAGGGAACGTACACCACTATCGGCACGACAAAGGATGCGCTCTACCAATATGCACAAAAGGCACCGCTGGCATTTGATCTGAAGTGCTCGGGAAAAGCAATGCGCATGGAGTTTGACTATCAGCATGAGTCAGATGTGTTCACCGATACGGTGGTTGCAACGAGGATGCGGAATTCAGATGATCATATTGAAGCTATCTGGCGATCTGAGCCACTGTTTCACCGTGGGAATTTCCAATACCTCCATGCGAATCGCATGGGTCCCTCATCGCTTTCCCAAAAACACTACTCTCTTGTGGTCACGAATCGGAATGTGGGGCAGCAGGGAGAGCATGTGGCACATTATATTGAAACATTCGGCAACGATCAAATCACCATTGAGGGACTCGCCCATAAGGACTCCGAAGTAGTCGATCAGACGACAGGGAAAACGTTGAAGGTGCTGACACTGATTAACCAGGTCAATCTCTGGATGGGAGAGATTTCTCCGAATGTAACTATCAGAACGACGGAAGTTTCCTCTGACTATGTCCTTCTTGAATATGCTTACAAGCAACCCAATCTCGGCAATACCAACCGCTTTAAGCCAGAAAACGTGGGGTTTGGGATTTCTTATGTATTGCCTGTGGTCGTTTCTCTTTTGAAAGCCAAAGCTGGCGATCTGCTGATCATCGAAAATCCAGAATCACATGTGCATCCGCGAGGCCAAGCCGAACTTGGAAAGATGATTGCGATTGCAGCCATGAATGGCGTGCAGATTGTATTGGAAACACATAGCGACCATGTGATCAATGGCATCCGTGTGGCGGTCAAGGAAAACCAGATTGCAAGAGACAAGGTGGTCATTTTCTACTTTGAGAAAAGGGTTGCTGAGGCTGAGCAGTACTCCAAGATCACAAACATCGAGATCGACCAAAACGGGGAGCTGAGCGACTATCCCAAGGACATGCTTGACGAATGGGGCAATCAACTGATGAAACTTTTGTAAAGCGATGAACCTAGCATTTAACGAATTATCATTTAGACCGTTTGCGGCGAGCAAGGAAGAGCTTTTCAAAAAGATGGGCCTGTTGTATTCAGTATTTGCAGAGGCTAAAAAGCGGCACAAATTCAACCATGTTGTTTTTCCCTCCAGTTATTCGGAGCTAATGGTATTGGAAGACCTGAATTTTGCGCAGTGGCTTTCTGGATGTAAACCAAGCCTTCAAACGGAACAAATTCGAAGCATCCTGAAGCGGCCGTTTGATGTGGAAGCACTTCAAGACCAGCACAAGGATTTGGATGCATATTTCTTCCATGAAGAATCTGTCGGCATATCCGAAGAATACTGCATAGGGCTTGGGATTGCTGACTTGATAGGCACAATGGGTTTGAGCCTCACCACCCACGAATTTTGGGAACGTGAACAGTTGACAATGCGGAAACTCTCAGAGGAGAAAGACGCGGAACCAAGTGATGTAAAAGTACTCAACGTTGCCACTGTTAAAGGGCTGGAAAGCAAGCATATTACAGATTATATCGCGTCGATATCCAAGGTCGAATTGATCGAGACTGCCACCTTAGCCGACAAAAAAACTATCAGTCTGCGTGATGACCATGGAAAAAATACGCTGAAAGCATTTGCAGAGAGGATTAGACTTTCGTCTTATGTCGAGTCGATTGTGAATTCGCTTCCGTTTAATCCGACGGCGGTGAGGTTCATTCGTAAGGCGTATGCCAACGGTTTACTTGAAGTGGTACTTTTTTGGGAGGATAAAGGGATCGGGATGGTAATTCAAACCACTGGTCGCAACTATAAGGAGACGGAAGCAATCGGAAAGATTCTGGAAGAAAAATATTCCAAATAGATGGGCACCGACACCACCGAAAAGGGCCTCGAAGCCCATATCAGCAACTACCTGGTCGAGGGCAATGGGTATGTGCTGCGCGATCGTAGCGCCTACCATGCGCGGGAGTGTGTGGATCGTGAGCTGCTGTTTCGGTTTTTGGAGGATACCCAACCGATCGAGGTGGCCAAGCTCAAGGCTTACCACAAGGAGCTGTATGAGGTGAAAATCTTGAAGCGGCTCAACGATCAGATCAAAGCCAAGGGTGTGATCGAGGTGATGCGCAAGGGCATCAAGGATGGCTATACCGACACGCATTTGGACTTGCAATATGATCTGCCAGTGTCGTCGATCAATGCCAAGACAAACCGCTTGTACCGCCAAAACATCTTCTCGGTGATGCGGCAGGTGGGCTACTCTGTAAAGAATAAGAATTCGCTGGACATGGTGCTGTTTATCAATGGGCTGCCTGTGCTCACGCTGGAGCTCAAAAATGAGCTCACCAAACAGACAGTGGCGCATGCCGTGGCGCAATATAAGCGCGACCGCGATCCGCAAGAGGAGTTGTTTCAGCTGGGTCGGCTGCTGGTGAATTTTGCGGTGGATACAGAAGAGGTGTGGATGTGTACCCAATTGAAGGGCGAGCAGTCAATTTTTCTGCCCTTCAACAAGGGCCATGACAATGGGGCTGGGAATCCGCCGATTGCGGGGATCAAGACCGACTACCTCTGGAAGGTGATCTTGACGAAGGAAAGTCTCTCGGACATCATCCAAAACTATGCACAGTTGGTAGATGAGGAAAAGGAATGGATCGATCCCGCAAGTGGCAAGAAAAAGACGCGCAAGGAGACCAAACTGATCTTCCCTCGCTACCATCAACTGATCGCGGTGCGGAAATTGCTGGCCGATGCACAAGCCAAGGGCGCTGGACAGAAGTATCTGATCCAACACTCTGCTGGCTCTGGCAAGTCCAACTCGATCGCTTGGCTTGCCCACCAACTGATCGGGCTGCACAATGAGGATGGGACGGTCAATGTCTTTGATACAGTGATCGTGGTGACCGACCGCCGTGTGCTCGATGCGCAAATCAGGGCTAATATCAAGCAGTTTCAGCAGGTGAAGGGTGTGGTCGAGGCGATCACAGAGGGTAGTCAACAACTGAAGACTGCCTTGGAGGAAGGAAAAAAGATCATCATCACGACGATCCAAAAGTTTCCGCATATCGTTGCGGAAATCGGTGAACTGCCGGGCAATTACTTTGGGATCATCATCGATGAGGCGCATAGCAGCCTGAGCGGCCAAATGGCACGCAAACTGAACGAGACGCTCTCCAAGCTAGATTTGGACGATGCGACGCAAGCAGAATTGGAGGCAGACCTTGAAGATGTGGTGAGCATGGCCGATGTCGAAGATGCGGAGGAAACTGCGACTGGGGAGGACATGATCAGGCTACTGGTGAAAAGCCGCAAGATGCTGCCGAATGCGAGCTATTTTGCGTTTACGGCGACACCAAAGAACAAGACTTTGGAACTGTTTGGAGAGGCGTTTGAATCGGGGGGCGTGACAAAATACAAGGCCTTTCACCTGTATGCGATGAAACAGGCGATCGAGGAGGGCTTTATCAAGGATGTGTTGCAAAACTACACGACTTACCAGAGCTATTATGCTCTCCTGAAGAAGGTGGAGGATGACCCTGAGTATGATACCAAGAAGGCGCAAAAGAAGTTGCGCGCATTTGTCGAAAGCGAGGCCCATGCCATCAAGAAAAAAACGGAGCTTGTGGTCAACCACTTTATGAACGATGTGCTCGGCAAGAAAAAGATCGGTGGCAAGGCCAAGGCGATGTTGGTGACGGGCAGCCGCAAGAATGCCGTGAAGTACAAAAAGGCTTTTGATGCCTATCTGGGCAAGCTGAACAGCCCCTACAAGGCGATTGTGGCTTTCTCTGGGGAGATCGATGGTCAAACGGAAACGAGCCTGAACGGTTTTTCAAGTGCGTCGATCCCTGGGGAGTTTGAGAAAAATGAATACCGCTTTTTGCTGGTGGCCAACAAGTACCAGACTGGCTTTGACCAACCGTTGCTGCACACGATGTATGTCGATAAGAAACTCGGCGGTGTGAATGCTGTGCAGACGCTGTCGCGGCTCAACCGCAGTCACCCAATGAAACAAGATACGTTTGTGCTGGACTTTGCGAACACTGCGGAGGATATGGAAAAGGCATTTTTGCCTTATTTTGAAAGTACGATCTTGGGGGAAGGTACTGATCCCAACAAACTTTTTGATTTGCAGGATGCACTCGACGGTTTCCAAGTCTATACCGAATCGGAGGTGCGTTCGTTTTCTGAAATGATCCTCGCTAGTGTGCCGATCGATCGGCTGCATGCTCTCCTAGACAGTGCATCGGCGGTTTTCAGGGAAGACCTCAGTGAGGAGCAACAGGTCGATTTTCGTGCCAAGGTGAAGACCTACGTGCGTCTCTATATCTTCTTGTCGCAAATCGTGGATTTTGAGAACCCGTATCTGGAACGGCTGTACATTTTCCTCAATCATCTGCAAAACAAGCTGGGTGGCGAGGGCGCTGTCGATCTGGCCAAGGGGATCTTGGACAATATCGACATGGACAGTTATCGCTTGCAGCTTGAAGGGACGACGGATGTGGTCTTGGGACAGGGTGAGGATTTGAAGCCGATCCCGACGGAGATGCGCGGGGGGGTTGCTGACCCTGAGATCGATCGGCTGTCGAATATCCTAAAAACGTTTAACGACCGCTATGGAACGGAGTTTGGCGATGCTGACAAGGTGCGGCAGATGGCGGAGAATGTGGCGCAAGATGTCGCCAACAACGATGATTTACGGAACTCATTGCAATATTCTGATGATCAAAATGCGCGGATCACAAGCGACAAGGTGCTCGGTGACGAGTTGCTGAAGCATATTACGACCAATTTTGACTTGTACAAACGCTATAGCGATGACAAGGAATTCAAAGAGGATTTCTCGGCGATGATGTTTGGTTTGGTGAAGGAGATTGTTTTGTTGGGGATTAGGAGGTAGCAGTTGGAAGTTAGCAGTTAGCAGTT